>DATHNU010001115.1:0-8451 GCA_035485695.1 Reyranella sp.
CCGCGCGCCGAAAGCGCCGCCTTGGTCTTGGCGCTCATGCCGTCGAAGGCTGAAAAATCGATCGGGCCCAGGCGGAACATCATGGTGGCGGGCTGCAGGCTTTCGCCCTCGTCGAGGCCGAGAAAGGGCGCGCCGGCACGGGCCATCAGGTCGAGATCGCCCGAGCTGTCGATGAACAGGCGCGCCCGCACATCGAGCATGCCGCCCTTCGTCAGCAGCGTGGCGGATGTGATGGTCCGGCCGCGTCGCGCCACCTGGGCAAGTTGGCTGTGGAGCAGCACCCGCACGCCCGCTTCGTGCGCCATCTCGTCCAGCACCACCTTCAGGATCTCGGTGTCGTACTCGACCCTGTCCATACGGTGGCCTGTCGACATGACGAAGTGACCGTGGCCCGCGCTGCCGCCCATCGCCTCGAGGCGGCCCACGATCTCCTCGGCCAGGCCGGCGATCACGCGGCGGCCGGCGCGGGTCTCCCAGCCGACGAACTGGCCGACGGCGCCTGCCGTCGCTGCACCGCCCAGAAAGCCGTGGCGTTCGAACAGCACGGTCCGCGCACCCTGGCGCGCCGCGGCGATGGCGGCCACGGTGCCCGCCATGCCGCCGCCGCTCGCCAACACGTCGCAGTCCATGGGATTCATTTCTGTTCGCTCCCGAATCCGACCATACTCCGGGCCAAGGAAAATCGGGAGGCATCGGTGGTTCAGCAGGCTTTGACGCGCCGCGCAGCGCTTGGCGGAATGCTGGCTCTGCCGCTTGCGTGCCGCGCCTCGGCAGAAGAACTGACCAAGGCGTCGATCGCGCTGCTGCGGCTCTCCTCGTCCGGTCCGATCTTCATCGCCCAGGAGAAGGGCTGGTTCAAGGAAGCGGGCCTCGATCTCACCTTGATGGATTTCCAGTCGGCCGCTCAGGTGCCGCTGGCGGTGGTGTCGGGCGACGCCGATCTCGGCGTCACCGCTTTCACCGCCGGCTTCTTCAATCTCGCGGCCAAGGGCGGTTTGAAGGTCGTGGCGGCGCAGAGCGCGGAGCGGCCGGGCTATCAGCTCAACGTGATCGCCGTCACCAAGCCCGCGTGGGAGCAGGGCGTGCGTTCGGTCAAGGATCTCGCGGGCAAGCGGGTTGCCGTCACCACGGTCGGCTCGTCTGTGCACTATTCGCTGGAAGTCGTGGCGCACAAGTACGGCGTCGACACCAAGAACCTCACCATCGTGGCGCTGCAGTCGATCCCCAACATGGTGGCGGCCTTCAAGGGTGGCCAGGTCGACGCCGCGGTATTTCCCATCACCACCTTTCGCCAGGTCGAGTCGGAGGGCAGCGGCAAGCCGATCGCCTATGTCGGCGACGAAGTGCCGTGGCAGCTGGGCGCGGTCTTCGCCTCGCCCAAGACCATCGCCGAGCGCCGCCCTCTGGTCGAGAAGTTCATCGCGGCCTATCGCCGTGGCGCGGCTGCCTATCACGAAGCGTTCGGCAAGCGCGACGACGGCAAGCTCGTGCCCGGCCCGAATTACGACGAGATGATCGGAATTTTAAGCAGCGCGCTCAAGCAGACGCCGGCATTGGTCGCGTCGGGCCTGCCTTTCATCGATCCCGAGGGCCGCCTGGACGTCGGCGACATCTACAAGCAGGTCGCGTTCTGGCAATCGACCGGCCAGGTGTCGCGCGACGCCGCTCCGAAGTCGTTCATCGACCTCAGCTTCGTGCAGGGCCACTTCAACGTGCCGAAATAGCCGGAGCGTCTCTTCGGAGCGCGGACCTCCAGGTCCGTTCATGATCATGATGCGGACCTGGAGGTCCGCGCTCCGAAGACTCTATTCAGCCGCCTTGAGCTCGGTCGCCCGCACGGCGCGGCGCGCGGCGTCCTCGGCCTCCCAGCGCATGCCGATGTCGGCCAGCTTGCCCAGCACGTCGTCGAGCTCGTGCCCGCGCTGGGTCAGCGAATAGGTGACCTTGGGCGGGATCGTCGCCTCGTAGTCGCGGCGCACCAGGGACGCACCCTCGAGCGTGCGCAGCCGCTCGGTCAGCATCTTGGCCGACACGCCCGCCACGCGTCGCTTCAACTCGCCGAAGCGCTGCGGGCCATGGGTCTTGAGGTTGTAGAGGATGTACGTGGTCCACGGCCCCATCAGCATGCGCAGGATGAAGTCCATGGGGCAGGAGGCGCTCTCCTTGCCATGAGTCTGGATAGCGTTCATGGGCTGACCTATGAGTTACGAATTGGTACCTACTGGTGAATATATAGCCCGCTTCCTAGTTCTTTCCAGTCACTTTGGGAAAGCAACGCGTCTTGGGAAACAAATCTTTACTTTCTCAAGACAAATCAAGGGATTGGAGTAGATCATGAGCAAGGTCGCGATCGTCTATCATTCGGGTTTCGGCCATACCCACGCTCTCGCCGAGGCCGTCGCCAAGGGCGCCAAAGCCGTTCCTGGCGCCACCGTCAGCCTCGTGCCGGTGGCCGAGGCGGAAGCCCGTGCGGCCGAGCTGGACGGGGCCGACGCCATCATCTTCGGCAGCCCGACCTACATGGGCGGCGTCTCGGCCGAGTTCGCCAAGTTCAAGGACTGGACGTCCAAGCGCTGGATGGACGGCGCGTGGCGCAACAAGCTCGCCGCGGGCTTCACCGCCTCGGCGTCGTGGAACGGCGACAAGCACAACACGCTCTACCAGCTTCTCACCCTGGCTCTGCAGCACGGCATGGTGTGGGTCGGCCTCGGCCTGCCGCCGGGCTTCAATCACTCCAAGGGCTCGGCCGAGGATCTCAACCGCCTGGGCGCCTCGGTGGGCGCGATGGCGCAGGCCAACGCCGACCAGGGAGTCGAGGGCATCGCGGCCAGCGACTTCCGCACCATGGAATCGCTCGGCAAGCGGGTCGCCGAAGCGGCCGTGCGCTGGCAGGAAGAGCCGCTCGCCCAGGCAGCGTGAGCCTGCTCAGCGGTGGAACGGACGCTCTCTCCCGGCGGGAGGGAGCGTCAATTCTTCTTGGTGATGTTCCACCACACCGGCACGGGGCCAGCGAGCCAGCCCGAGATGCGGTCCTTGCGGTAGGCGCCGAAGGCCTTGTACTGGCCGAGCACAATATAGTCGCCCTGGTCCATGATGCGGTCGGAAACGGCGAGCGCGATCTGCTTGCGCTTGTCGGGATCGCCTTCGCGCGCGTAGGCGGAGCGGAGCTTCTCCATCTCCGGGTCGCACGGCCAGCCGAACCAGGCCTTGTCGCAGGCGCCGCTCGAGAAGGAGTTGCTGGCCGGGCTGTCGGCGTCGACGGTGACGGTGGTGGTGAAGAAGATATTCCAGCCGCCCTTGTCGGGCGCCTCTTTCTTGGCGCGGCGCCCCACCACGGTCTGCCAGTCGGTCGCCTGGAGATCGACCTTGAAGCCCACTTTCTCGAGCGCCTGCTTGGCGACCGGCGGCAGCTGGTTGGCCGACAGCAGGTCGGTCGCCTGCATCATGACGACAGGCGTGCCGTCATAGCCGCTCTCCTTCAGGAGCTGGCGCGCCTTGTCGTAGTCGGGCTTGATCAGGAGGTCGCCGTAGCTCTTCTCGTAGGGCGAGCCGCAGATCAGGGGCGCGTTGCACACGCGATAGATCTCGGGGTCGCCCACCTGGGCGCGCAGGAAATCCTCCTGGGCGATGGCGTACATCGCCGCCTGGCGCGCCTTAACGTTGTTGAACGGAGGGTGCAGGTGATTGAAGCGCATGATCATCTGGCTGCCGAGCGCGTTCCAGCCGAACAGCGCGATGTTCTTGTCGGCCTTCAGCATCGGGAAGAGGTCGGGCACCGGGAGCTCGATCAGGTCGATCTCGCCCTGCTGCAGCGCGTTGGCCGCGGTCAGCGGATCGGCGATGGCGATCCATTCGACCCGGTCGAGATTCACCACCTTGCCGCCGGCCAGCATCGAGGGCGGCTCGGGGCGCGGCTTGTACTTGGTGTTCTTGACGTAGACGATCTTCTCGCCGGGCTTCCACTCATCCTTCTTGAAGATGAACGGACCGGAGCCGGTATAGTCGTCGATCTGCTTGTACGGATCGGTCTCGGCCACCCGCTTGGGCATCATGAAAGGCACGTTGGAGGAGGGCTTGCCCAGCGCCTCGAGGACGAGGCCGAACGGCTCCTTGAGCACGATGGTGAAGGTCTTGGCGTCGACCGCCTTCATCTCGCCGACCGACGCCATGAGCTGCTGGCCCAGCGCATCGCGCACGCCCCAGCGCTTGAGCGAGGCGACGCAATCCTCCGCGGTGACCGGCTGGCCATCGTGCCATTCCAGGCCGTCGCGCAGGGTGAAGGTCCAGGTGAGCTTGTCGGCCGAGGTCTCGTACTTGTCGACCATCTGTGGACGGATGTTCAGTTGCTCATCCTTGGCAAACAACGTGTCGTAGATCAGATAGCCGTGGTTGCGGGTGATGAAGGCCGTGGTCCAGATCGGATCGAGCACCTTGAGGTCGGAATGGGCCACCATCTTGAGCGTCTGGGCGCCGGCCGGAGCGGCCGCCAGCAGGGCGAGGCAGGCCAACGCCTGCAGTGCCGACCGCAAAACCTTCATTATTTCAGCCTTCCCTCGCATAAGATGATCGTCAGACCCCAATTGCACACAGGCTGCCACGAGCACCACCATTGGCGCCACAAGGAATAAAGCGATGTCCATGCCAACGATCTTTGTCTCGCACGGCTCTCCGACCCTGATCCTGGACGACGTTCCGGCGCGCGCCTTCCTGGCGTCGCTCGGCGGGCAACTGCCCAGGCCCAAGGCGATCGTCGCGGTGTCGGCGCACTGGGATACCGACATGCCGGCGGTGTCGCTGGCGCGCAAGCCGGAGACCATCCACGATTTCTACGGCTTCCCCGAAGCGCTCTACCGTCTGCGTTATGCCGCGCCCGGCGCGCCTGAACTCGCCGAACGCGTGGCCAAGCTGACCGGCGCCGCCCACGATCCGCATCGCGGGCTCGATCACGGCGCCTGGGTGCCGGCGATGCTGGGTTGGCCCGACGCCGATGTCCCGATCTTCCAGCTCTCGGTGCAGCCGCAAGAGAGCCCGGCGCATCACATTGCGCTTGGACGCAAGCTCTCGACGTTGCGGGAAGAAGGCATCCTGGTGATGGGCTCAGGCAGCGCGACCCACAACCTGCGTGCGCTGGTGCGCGGTGGCGGCGAGTGCGAGCCCGAGCCTTGGGCCAAAGACTTCGACGATTGGCTGGCGGAGACTTTGGAGAACGGCGACGAGCAGGCGTTGGCCGACTATCGCGCGCGGGCGCCTCATGCCCGTGAAGCCCATCCGACGGACGAGCATTTCCTGCCGCTGCATGTCGCCTATGGCGCGGCCGGCGCGGGCGCGCACGGACGCGCGCTCCATCGCAGCTTCACCCTGGGAAATCTGTCGATGGCGTCCTACGCGTTTGCGTAGGACTCGGGTCTCACGCGGCGTTGGCCAGCGTGACGCCCTTGTCCTTCAGGAGCTGCTCCAGCTCGCCAGTCTCCGCCATCTCGCGGACGATGTCGCAGCCGCCCACGAACTCGCCCTTGACGTAGAGCTGGGGAATGGTCGGCCACTGGCTGAACTGCTTGATGCCGTCGCGCAGTTCGGGGTCGACCAGGATGTTGATGCCGTGGAACTTCACGCCGAGCTCGCTCAGCACCTCGACGACGGCGGCCGAGAAGCCGCATTGCGGGAACACCGGCGTGCCCTTCATGAACAGCAGCACGTCGTTCTTGCCGATCTCGTCGCGGATGCGATCGAACACCTGGGGTTCGCTCATATCGATCTCTCCTAGGAGCGCCGGAGGAGGCGCGGGTCTGACCTCAATATAGGGCCGTCAGGGCCGTTGCGCCATGGTGGTCAATTTGAGGGCATGGAGAACGCCCCCCATGCGGCCGCCCAGGGCGCCATAGACCATCTGGTGCTGCTGCACCTTGGATTTGCCGGCGAAAGCCGGGGAAATAACCGTAGCCGCGTAATGGTCACCGTCGCCGACCATGTCCTCGATCTCGACTTCGGCCCCGGGAATGCCTTCCTGGATCAGGCGGATGATGTCTTGGGCAGCCATCGGCATGGTGTGTTCCGTTCCTAGGCAGCGCTGTTCATGTAAGTGGGAAGCCAGGCTTCGTGGGCCAACCGCAGCTCGCCGAGCGGCATCGCCAGCAGGCCTTCGACGGTGAGGTCGGGTCCGCCCGAATAGCCGAGTTGCACGGCCGGCACTCCGGCCGCCTGGGCCGCGGCCAGCAACGCACCGCCATCGTCGGTCGCAACAAGGTACCGACCCTGATCCTCGCCATAGAGGAAGGCGTGCGGCAGGGCGATGCCATCCGGCAGCTTCGCCGTCACGCCCGTGCCGCCGGCCAGGCACATCTCGGCCAGCCCGACCAGCAGGCCGCCGTCGGACAGGTCGTGGCAGGCCGCGATGCGGCGGCCGACGATCTCGCCGCGCACGAAGTCGCCGTTGCGCCGTTCGACGGCAAGGTCGACGGGCGGCGGTGCGCCTTCCTCTCGGCCAAGCGTCTCGCGCAGATAGAGCGACTGGCCGAGCCAGCCCGCCGTCGCGCCCAGCAGCACGATGGCGAGGCCCGCCTGAGTGATCCGCGAACCGACGGCATGGCCGATGTCTTCGATGACACCGACCGCGCCGATGGTCGGTGTCGGCAGGATGGGTTTGCCCTCGGTCTCGTTGTAGAGCGAGACGTTGCCCGACACGACGGGGAAGTCGAGCGCGGTGCAGGCCTCGGCCATGCCCATGATGGCGCCGGCGAACTGACCCATGATCTCAGGCTTCTGTGGGTTGCCGAAATTCATGTTGTCGGTGACAGCAAGCGGCCTGGCGCCCACGGCGGTAATGTTGCGCCACGCCTCGGCCACGGCCTGCCGGCCACCGGTCTCGGGATGGGCCTGCACGTAGCGCGGCGTGCAGTCCGACGTCATGGCAAGGCCCTTGTGGCTGCCCGCAACGCGCACCAGGGCAGCATCGCCGTCCTGCGGGCGGATCGCGGTGTTGCCCATGATCAGGTGGTCGTACTGGTGCCAGATCCATGCCTTGCTAGCGAGGTCGGGACAGCTCATCAGGGTGAGCAGCGAGGCCCGCCAGTCTTTGGGCGCCGGCACTGTCGCCGGATCGATCACGGCCGGCAGCGGCGTCAGCGTCCACGGCCGCTCGTAGACCGGCGCCTCGGTGACCAATGGCGGGATCGGGATGTTGCCCACGATGTCGCCGTGCCAGGACAGCACCATGCGCTCGGTATCGGTGAGATGGCCGATGACGGCGAAGTCGAGCTCCCACTTCTCGAAGATCCTGCGCGCCAGCTCCTCGCGGCCGGGCTTCAGCACGATCAGCATGCGCTCCTGGCTCTCGGAGAGCATGAGCTCGTAGGGGTTCATGCCGGTCTCGCGCATCGGCACCTTGTCGAGCTCGACGATCACACCCAGCCCGCCCTTGGCCGCCATCTCGAACGACGACGAGGTGAGGCCAGCCGCGCCCATGTCCTGGATGGCGACGATGGCGTCGGTCGCCATCAGCTCGAGGCAGGCTTCCAGCAGCAGCTTCTCGACGAAGGGATCGCCGACCTGCACGGTCGGGCGTTTCTCCTCGCTGTCCTCGTTGAACTCGGTCGAGGCCATGGTGGCGCCGTGGATGCCGTCGCGGCCGGTCTTGGAGCCGACATAGACCAGCGGATTGCCGACGCCCGCGGCGGCTGCGTAGAAGATGCGGTCCGACGGCGCGATGCCCACGGTCATGGCGTTGACCAGGATGTTGCCATTGTAGGAGGCATGGAAGTTGGTCTCGCCGCCCACCGTCGGGATGCCCATGCAGTTGCCGTAGCCACCGATGCCCGCGACCACGCCCGACACCAGGTGGCGGGTCTTGGGATGCTTTGGATCGCCGAAGCGCAGCGCGTTGAGATTGGCCACCGGCCGCGCGCCCATCGTGAAGACGTCGCGCAGGATGCCGCCCACGCCGGTCGCGGCCCCCTGGTAGGGCTCGATGTAGGAGGGGTGGTTGTGGCTTTCCATCTTGAAGATGGCGGCCTGGCCGTCGCCGATATCGATGACGCCGGCATTCTCGCCCGGGCCCTGGATCACCCACGGCGCCTTGGTCGGCAGCTTCTTGAGCCAGACCTTGGAGGATTTGTAGGAGCAGTGCTCGCTCCACATGGCCGAGAAGATGCCGAGCTCCACCATGGTGGGCGTGCGGCCCATGATGGCGAGCACGCGCTGATATTCATCGGGCGACAGCCCGTGCTCGGCCACGATCTGCGGCGTGATGGCGGGCTCGTTGGGCAGCTTGACGGGAGGATTCTTCTCGGCGGTCGCGGGCTGGCTGCTCATGTAAGGGCCTCGACCAGGCCCTCGAACAGCGCCTTGCCGTCGGTGCCGCCGAACATCGGCTCGACGGCGTTCTCCGGATGCGGCATCAGCCCCATCACCGTCTTGCTCTCGTTGAACACGCCGGCGATGTTGCGGATCGAGCCG
>DATHNU010001116.1:0-4127 GCA_035485695.1 Reyranella sp.
GATGGTCTCCTCGGCGAGGTAGGGGTTCACCGTGGTGGCGCCGACGCCGATGATGACGGCGGCGTAGTGCACGTCGAGGCACTCGCCCGAGCGCACGTTGAGCGAGGTGAAGGTGCGCAGCGACTGGCGCACCAGGTAGGAGTGCACACAGCCCGCCGCCAGGATCATCGGCAGCGCCGCGCGGTCGGCGTCGACATTGGCGTCGGTCAGCACGATGTGCAGGCAGCCGCGGCGCACCGCTTCCTCGGCCTCGTGGCAGATGCGCTCGAAGGCCTGGCGCATGGCGTCGAGGCCGCCCCTCCCATCCCGATGATGGGGATCGAAGGTGCAGTCGATACGCGCAGCCGACTCGCCCATGTACTTGCGCATCGCCTCGAACTCGGCGTTGAGCACGATGGGCGACTGCAGCGACAGCATCTCGCTCTGCTCGGGACTTTCGTCGAGGATGTTGCCCAGGTTGCCGAGCCGCGTGCGCAAGGTCATGACGTTGCGCTCGCGCAACGAGTCGATCGGCGGGTTGGTGACCTGGCTGAAATTCTGCCGGAAGTAATGGTGCATGCCGCGATAGGTGTCGGACAGCACCGCGAGCGGCGCGTCGTCGCCCATCGAGCCCACGGCTTCCTTGCCGTCCTCGACCATGGGATGGAGGATCATTTCCAGATCCTCGATCGACCAGCCGGCGGAGAATTGCCGGCGGCGCAGCTCGTCCGGCTGGAAATGCTCGGCGGCCGGGGTTTCCTGCTTGATCAACGAGTCCAGCTCGACGGTGCGCGTCGTCCAGCTGGCGTAGTCGTGCGTCTCCGCCAGCATGTCCTTGAGCTCGCGGTCCTTGTAGAGCAGCGGCTGGTCCATATCGACGGCCAGCATCTCGCCCGGGCCCAGGCGGCCCTTCTCGACGATCTTGGCCTCGTCCTGCGGCACCATGCCGGCTTCGGAGCCGGCGATCAGAAGCTCGTCCGAGGTGCGCACGTAGCGCATCGGCCTGAGCCCATTGCGGTCGAGCCCGACCAGCGCCCACTTGCCGGCGACGGCGGCGATGGCGGCCGGGCCGTCCCACGGCTCCATGACGCCATTCACATAGTGGTACATGGCGCGGTGCTTGGCCGGCACGTTGGGATTCGATCCCAAGGCCTCGGGGATCATCATCGCCTTGACCATCGGCAGGTTGCGATGGCCGCGCACCAGCAGCTCGAACACGTTGTCGAGCGCCGAGGAGTCCGATGCGTCGGGCTGGATGATCGGCTTGAGATCCTCGATCGAGCGGCCGAAGCCGTCATGCTCGAGCCTGGCCTCGTGGCTCTTCATCCAGTTGACGTTGCCCAGAAGCGTGTTGATCTCGCCGTTATGGGCCAGCACGCGGAAGGGCTGCGCCAGCTTCCATTGCGGGAAGGTGTTGGTCGAATAGCGCTGATGGAAGATGGCAAAGCGCGAGGTGAAGCGCTCGTCCAGAATGTCGGGATAGAAGGCCGACAGGTGCTCGGCCAGGAACATGCCCTTGTAGACGACCGATCGGCAGGAAAGCGAGCAGACGTAGAATTCGGGGACGCTCTCGGCCAGCGCCGCCTTCTCCATGCGGCGGCGCAGGATGTAGAGCTGCTTCTCGAACTCGCGATTGTCGAGCGTGGCGTCGCCGCGGCCGATCAGGATCTGCTCGATCTCGGGGCGCGTGGCGTTGGCCTTCTCGCCGATCACCGAGATGTCGACCGGCACCTGGCGCCAGCCCAGGATCATGTGGCCGAAGCGCAGGATCTCCGTCTCGACGATGGTGCGGCAGCGCTCCTGGGCGCCGAGATCGGTGCGCGGCAGGAACACCATGCCGACGGCGATGCGGCCGGTCTGCGGGGTCTCGCCGCTCGAATCGCGCACGTGGTCGCGGAAGAAATCCTGCGGGATCTCGACATGGATGCCGGCGCCGTCGCCGGTCTTGCCGTCGGCATCGACGGCGCCCCTGTGCCACACCGCCTTCAGCGCATCGATGCCTGCCGCCACCACGTCGCGGCGGCGCTTGCCGTCTAGCGCCACGACCAGGCCGACGCCGCAGGAGTCGATCTCCTGGGCGGGGTTGTAGCCGTAGGCGGCGGTGAGGCGCGCGGTGCCACTCTTGTAGTCGCGGATGTATTGGTCGGCGTCGAAATGGTTGGACATGGCGTGGTTCCCCATTCCGTCATCCCGACCGGGATGACGGCTTTTGGACTAATCCGAAAACAGCTTTCCGGCCTCGGCCCAGTTCTCTTTCTTGATGTCGGTCAGGATGATCTGCACGGCGTCGGGCGTGCAGCCCAGCGCACGGCAGGTGCCCTCGGTGAGTTCCTTCGCCAGTTTGCGGCGCTGCTCGGTGGTGCGGCCCTCGAACATCTGGACGTTGATCATCGGCATGGTTCTCTCCCTTCAGTTCCTGTGGTCGATCGTGACGTGGCCGGGCTGGCTGGCGACGCGCGCCATCCAGGCGTTGATCTGCGGGTAGTTGTCGAGATTGAACCCACCTTCGCCGGCGAGGTGGGTGTAGGCGTAGAGCGTGATGTCGGCGAGGCCGAATTGGTCGGCGACGAAATAGGGATGATACGCGAGACGCTGCTCCATGACGCCGAGCGCCGCGTAGCCCTTCTCGACGCGCCCGGGCAGTTCCATCTCCTGCAGCGGCGTCAGCTTGGGCAGGAAGTGCTTCCAGAAACGCACCGTCGCGATGAACGGCTCGTGGCTGTACTGCTCGAAGAACATCCATTGCAGCGACTCGGCCCGCGCCCGGCGGTCGGTGGGCGCGAGCCTAGTGCCCTCGGCGAGGTACCAGATGATGGCGTTCGATTCGAAGAGATGGCTGCCGTCCTCGAGCTGCAGCGTGGGAATGCGACCGTTCGGGTTCTTGGTCAGGAACTCCGGCGTGCGCGTCTCGCCCTTCAGGATATCGCGTTCGATTCGCTTGTACGGCAGGCCGAGATGGGCCAGCACCAGGCTCACCTTGTAGCCGTTGCCCGATCCCGTGAAGTCATAGAGCGTCATCATCGTCGGTCACTCCGCGGCAAGGACGACCGCGGCAGCGGCCTTGGTGGAAAGGTAGGAATGGATGCGCTCGGCGGCGTCGCGGCCGTCGCGCACCGCCCACACCACCAGCGAGGCGCCGCGCACGATGTCGCCGGCGGCGAACACGCCGTCGAGGCTGGTCATCATGCTCTTCCAGTCGATTTTCAGCGTGCCCCAGCCGGTGACGCCGAGATCGGGCGTGTCGAGCATCGCCGGCAGGTCCTCGGGATCGAAGCCCAGCGCCTTCAGCACCAGGTCGGCCTCGATATTGACGTGGGAGTTGGGGATCTCCTGCGGCGTCTGCCGGCCGGTCGAATCGGGCATGCCGAGATGGATGCGCACGGAGCGCACGTGGCTCACCTTCTGCTTGCCCAGGAACGCCTGCGGCGCGGAGAGCCAGACGAACTCGACGCCTTCCTCCTCGGCGTGCTTCACCTCGCGCTGCGAGCCCGGCATGTTGGCGCGGTCGCGGCGGTAGAGGCACTTCACCGACTTGGCCCCCTGGCGCACAGCGGTGCGCACGCAATCCATCGCCGTGTCGCCGCCGCCGATCACCACCACATGCTTGCCCTTGGCATCGAGCGCGCCTGAGTCGAAGTCGGGCACCGTGTCGCCCAGCCCGCTGCGGTTTGAGGCGGTGAGATAGTCGAGCGCCGCGGCGATGCCGGACAGGCCGACGCCGGGGGCTGCGATGTCGCGCGCCTTGTAGACTCCCGAGGCGATCAGTACGGCGTCGTGACGCGTGCGCAGCTCGGCCATGGAGATGTCGCGGCCGACCTCGCATTCGAGATGGAAGGCGACCTTGGAATCGCTCAACAGCTTCTCGCGGCGCTGCACGATCTCCTTCTCGAGCTTGAAGTTGGGGATGCCGTAGATCAGCAGGCCGCCCACCCGGTCGTAGCGGTCGTAGATTGCGACCTGGTAGCCCTTGCGGCGGAGTTGCTCGGCGGCGGCGAGGCCGGCGGGACCCGCGCCCACGATGCCGACGCTCTCGCGCCGCTCGCGCCGGGGCTGGATCGGCTTCACCCAGCCCTGGTTCCAGGCGGTGTCGGTGATGAACTTCTCGACCGAGCCGATGGTCACCGCCTCGAAGCCCTTCTCGATGACGC
>DATHNU010001117.1:0-2216 GCA_035485695.1 Reyranella sp.
GGCCCGGCTCGCCGCGCCGCTGATGACCGACGGTGGCACGATGTTCGCCATGAGTTACTACGGCGCCAACCGCGTGGTGCCGAACTACAACGTCATGGGACCGGTCAAGGCGGCGCTGGAAGCCGCCTGCCGCTATCTCGCGTTCGAGCTGGGGCCGCGTGGCATTCGCGTGCACGCCATCTCGCCCGGGCCGCTCAAGACGCGCGCGGCCTCGGGGCTGAAGGACTTCGAGCTGCTGCTGAACGAGGCGGCGCAGAAGGCGCCGTTGGGCGAGCTCGTCGACATCATGGACGTGGGCTATACCTGCGCCTACCTGGCGACGCCGTTCGCCCAGCGCATCACCGGCGGCACCGTCTATGTCGACGGCGGCGCCAATATCATCGCCTGAGGGGCAGCGCGCATGACCGGCTGTGTCGCGGTGCTCAATGCCGGCTCGTCGAGCATCAAGTTCGCGCTCTACGAGGCCGGCCGCGACGGCGCGCTGCTGTTTCACGGACAGGTCGAGAACATCGGACTCGCCGCCCATCTTGCGGCAACCGACGCCTCGGGCGCGACCGTCGCCGAGCGCCGCTGGGGCAAGGGCGAGCTCGATCACCACGGCGCCACGGCCGAGATCCTTAAGCTCGGACGCGAGCTCCTGGCCGGCCGTCCCGTCCTCGCCTTCGGCCATCGCGTCGTCCATGGCGGCACCGAATTCGCGGCGCCCGTCCGCGTCGATGCGAGCGTCATGGCCGCCCTCGAAAAGCTGGTGCCGCTGGCCCCGTTGCACCAGCCGCACAATCTCGCGCCCATCAAGTTCATCGCCACGGCGGCGCCTGACATCCCGCAGGTCGCCTGCTTCGACACCGCGTTCCACCGTTCCCAGGCGGCTCTGGCGCAGGAGTTCGCCCTGCCGCGCGATCTCACGGCAGCCGGCGTGCGCCGCTACGGCTTCCACGGCCTGTCCTACGATTTCATCGTGTCGCGGCTGGGCGAAATCGATCCGGCCCTGGCGCAGTCCCGCCTGGTCATCGCCCATCTCGGCAACGGCGCCAGCCTGTGCGCCGTAGCCGGTGGCCGCAGCGTGGCCAGCACCATGGGCTTCACCGCCGTCGACGGCCTGATGATGGGCACGCGCTCAGGGGCGCTCGACCCCGGCGTGTTGCTCTACCTGATGCAGGAAGGCGGGCTCGACGCCAAGGCCATCGAGGACCTGATCTACCGCCGGTCCGGCCTGCTCGGCGTTTCCGGCATCTCCTCGGACATGCGCACCCTGCGCCAATCGACAGCGCCCGAGGCGGCCGAGGCGATCGCCCTGTTCGTCTATCGCATCGTGCGCGAGATCGGCTCGCTCGCCGCCGCCCTGGGCGGCCTCGACGGCCTCGTCTTCACCGCGGGTATCGGCGAGCACGATGCGGCGACTCGCGCGGAGGTCGCCGCCGGCTGCGGCTGGCTGGGATTGAAGCTCGATGACGCGCGCAATACGATGGGCCGTGGGCGGATCAGCGCAGACGGCGCGTCGGTCGCTGTCTGGGTTGTGTCGACGGACGAAGAGCGCATGATCGCCCGCTACGCCAGCCAGACGCTGGCCCTTTGAACGCGCCAGGGATTGCCGTTACCCACGGAGAGACATCATGACGAACATACTCAGCGCCAAGGAACTGATGGCGAAGATCGCCAAGGTGGAGGGCGAGAAAGCGTCCAAGGCGATGAAGGCACATGAAGCGGCGGAGGCCGAGAAGCAGGAGCTGCTCGACCGGTTGTCCAAGCCCTCCGGCCTGTCGGACGACGAGGTCATGGAAAAGGCGGCAATCATCGTCAACCGCGCGGTCGAGAACGGCATGACGTCCGTCCAGGTGTTCCGCTTTCCCAATCACGTCTGCACCGACAACGGCCGCGCCATCAACCAGGCCGAGGAAGGCTGGGAGCAGACGCTGACCGGCGTTCCCAAGGAGATCTACGACTTCTGGCAGCGCCAGCTCAAGCCGCGCGGCTATCACATGCGCTTCGAGATCATCGACTATCCGGGCGGCATGCCGGGCGATGTCGGCATCTTCCTGAGCTGGCGCTGAAGGCCGATGCGGTTCGATTTCTGAAGAACGTCGCGGATCGTTTCCAGCAGGTTGGCGCGGAGCTCGCACCACTCCATCTCATGCTCTTCCGGACCGCGAGCCTCCGGCTCGTTCGCAGAGCTATCGCATATGAAGGATGCCGTCGTCTCGACCGGAGCGCGAAGC
>DATHNU010001118.1:0-7161 GCA_035485695.1 Reyranella sp.
GTTGCCCGCGACCGATTCGGGCAACCCGGTATAGGCGGCGATGGTCCTGGCGAATTCCTCCTTCGAGGCATTGAGCCGGTCCTGGATCGCCAGATAGGCCCAGACCAGCCGCTTCACCGCCTCGCGGTTCTTGGCAAGGTAATCGCGGTTGACGCCGACCAGGCCCAGCTCATCGCCCACCGCCCTGGACTTGGAATAATCCAGCGCCTCGATGCGCACGCCCAGTCCCTGCTCCTCGGCCTGCGATTCGAACGGCTCCCAGCCGATGAAGAGGTCGATGTCGCCCCGCTGCATGGCCTGCAGGAACGAGGTGCCGGCGCCCTGGATGTTGATGGTGGTGAGCTTGTTGTAGGGAACGATTGCCTCGATCAGCGTGGCGGCAAACTGGAACCATACGGCGGAGCCCGGGGCGATGCCGACCTTGGGCCCGATCAGGTCCTCCCACTTGGCGAGCGCCAGCCCTTTGCGCGCGATCGGGAACTTGGTCGAGCGGCCGACCCCCATCAGCGCGCCGATCGACTTGATGCCTTGCGACAGCGCGATCGGCACGTCGGCCGGGCCGATCGACCCCGCGTCGAGCGAGCCCGCGGCGAGCGCGGTGCGCGTGTCGGCATAGCGCGCGAACTTCACCAGCTCGATCTCGACGCCGAGCGGCTTGGCTTCGGCCGCGATGTGATGGAAGGGACAGACGTGCGGTACGTTGTTGGCGCCCAGCGTCAGCTTCACCGGCGGATCGAGCGGCGCGGGCTTGGGCGCCAGCGCCTGCGCCCGTCCGGGCATCAGCAGGGACGAAGAGGCGAGCGCGCCCGCGGTCAAGGCGAGCGCCTGTCGACGACGAAGATTGTTCATTGAAGTCCTCCCAGGGCGTGCAGCCGGACTTGAGTGTAAGGTGCTGCCGCCGTGCCGCAATATCCGTGCCGCGTTCCGAAGGAGGCCAGTCGCCCGTGTCCATCATCCTGTCCGAGAATTTCCGCGCCCTGTTCTATGCCCCCTTCTACTCAGCCCTTGCGACCGGCGCGTTCCGCGACGCGGGCGTCGACGTCACCCTGCGGCCCTCGCCCGATCCCACGGCCGCCGCGCAGGCGCTGCGCAGCGGCGAGGCCGACGTGATGTGGGGTGGCCCGCTGCGGGTGATGATCGTCCATGACAGCGAGCCGGATGCCGACCTGGTCTGCTTCGCCGATGTCGTGGCGCGCGATCCCTTCTTCGTGATCGGCGCCAGGCCGCGGCCTGACTTTCGCCTGGCCGATCTCGCCAAGGTGAAATTCGCTTCGGTATCCGAGGTGCCGACACCCTGGATCTGCCTCGCCGACGATCTCCGGCGCGCCGGCGTCGACCCCGATCGCCTCGACCGCGTTTCGGGCCCGTCGATGGCCGAGAACGCCGCTTCGCTGCGCACCGGCAAGCTCGATGCAGCGCAGCTTTTCCAACCCTATGCCGAAGAGCTGATCGCCTCGGGAGCAGGTCACGTCTGGAACGCTGCCGCTTCGCGCGGGCTCACCGCCTACACGACGCTGGTGACGCGCCGCCAGACACTCGATCGCCGCGCCGACGAACTTCTAGCGATGACTCGTGCCATGCACCGCACGCTCCGTTGGTTCGCCGCAACGCCGGCGAAGGAGATCGCGCGTACGCTCCAAAGCTACTTTCCCGATGTGAGCGCGCCGATCTTCGCCGGCGCCATCGAGCGCTATCGCGCACTCGGTCTGTGGGGACCGGACCCGGTGATCCGCCGCGAGGGCTACGACCGCCTGCACGCCGCCATGCGCGCCGCGGGCACGCTGAAGCGCGACATTCCCTACGAGACCTGCGTCGACACCCGCCTCGCCGAGCGCGCGGTCAGGGAGGGTTGATGCTGGGGGCGCGCCACTCCAGTGGCGCGTCTTTGTCATGGCCAGGGAAGATCGCGCCACTTAGCGCGGAGGTTACTCCGCGTGCAGTGGTGCGCCCCCAGCGTTAAGGCCTGATCGTCACGCAGGCGGGATCGATCGCGGCCTTGGCGATCTCAACGAAGCGCTCGATCGGGCATGACCGCTCGCGCGCATACGCAGCACAAGCCGGCAGGTCGACCGCGACCGCGCCCGGTGGCCGGGCGAGATTGAGAACGGTCGCCCGGCTCATCTGCTCCGGCGTCTGCGCGAAGAAGGCCAGCCGCACATAAAGCTGGCCAGTCGAGGGCTCGCGGAACAGCTCGAAGGCGAGCCCGCTGCCGGGCGATACCTCGTTGGCCTGGAAGCCCGGAATTTCCCAGGCAAGGTTCAGCAGACGCTCGATATGGGCGACGTTGTGCTCGTGACCGATCAGGATCGCCAGGCGCACCGGCTCGGCGACATTGGGGGCGCCGGGAAACTTGTGGCCGTCCTGCAGCGTCGTGACAATCTGGCTCAGCAGGTTCGAGCCGAGCTGTTGCGCAATCGGCAAGGTCTTCTCGGCCAGGTCGACTTCCAGCCGGTGGATCTTGAGCAGATTGCGGATCGCCCCGTCGCCCGACAGGCGACCCCACGCCACTTGGGCAGCGGGCAGCCCTTCGGCGCTCTCCATGGCGAAGGTCTCCGCCGCGGCCGAACCCATCGCAATCGGCCCGGCAATGATGATCCGGCCGTCCGGCCCTCTCTGGACGGCGGGCGCCACCGCCGGCAGGCCACATTGCCGCCCGCCCGCCAGCGCGGTTGGACAGAGCGTGGCCTGCATCAGGGAAAGCTGCGGCGAATATTCGCGCAGCACCGAACTGAAGTCGCCGCCGATGCGGGCCAGCAAGGCCGCACGGTTGCTGGCGAAGTCCATCGGGCAGGATGCTGTCGGCTGCGGCGCGAACAGCGGGTCGGGCCTCGAGAGGTCGGCCTGGTAGCGCGGCGCGACACTGCAGCGCGGATACAGCCCGGACATCAGCGCCATCCCGCTGTCGCGCGTGCGCGGATCGGTGTCGGCCCACGCCGCGACTGTGCCGGCCGGCGGGCAGTCGTCGGTCTGGGTAAGCCCGCGCCCGCCCTGCAGCGCGCGGTGATAGGCGCCCATCAGGCGCAGCAGCTCAGCGCCGTGCGGCGTCAGCGCGCCGGGCGGGACCGGCCAGGCCGGCCACGGCGTGGCGACCTGCAATGGCTCATTGGTCGGCACCGGCGCGTGCACGCCGTCGCGCAGCAGCACGACCGCGCGCTCGGGCTGCCAGCCCGGCGGGATCGGGATCTGGGCAGCGGCGGGCACGGCAGCCGCCAGCACGGCGGCGACAATTGCGAAAACGAGAACGCGTAGGCTCATGGAACTCCCCCGGCGGCGCACTATGCCGTGACCCGGTCCCACCAGTCACGCGTCCTGTACCAGGCGCCGACCATGGGCAAAAACCAGGGATTGCCGGAGTAGAGCGGCACCGTCGGAAACGCCTGGCCGTCGAAGGCATTGATCGGCGCGTTCGAGCCACCGGCGATCTTGCGCGCCGTCTGGTAGCCGAGATAGGACATCATCGCCACGCCCGAGCCGTTGCAGGCCATGAGATAGTGCATGCCCTGCTCCATGCCCATGTGCGGCAGGAAGTCGAAGGCGAACGCCACGTTGCCGGTCCAGGCGTGCGTCACTTTGGTGCCCTTGAGCTGCGGCCAGCGCTCCAGCATGTAGCCGTGCAGCACCGGCGCGCTCACCTCGGGCGAGACCTGGGTGAAGCGGGCGCGGCCGCCAAAGATGACGCGTTTGCTGTCGGGCGACTGCCGGTAATAGCAGAGCACCCGCTTGGTATCGCTCACCACGCGGCCCTTGGGAATCAGGCTTTTGACCAGATCCTCGGGCAGTTCCTCGGTGGCGATGATGTGGCTCGCCACCGGGATCAGCCGCCGCTTCAGCGTGGGCGTGAGGTCGCCGGTGTAGCCGTTGGTCGCGATCACGACCTCGCGCGCCTCAATCGGCCCCTTGTTGGTCAACACCGTGAAACCGCCCGACTTCCGCTCGATCTTCTCGGCATCGCACTGGGCGCACAGCCTGGCGCCGGCGCGATGCGCCGCCTTCAGCAGCCCGCCGTAATAGAGTGCGGGATGGAGCTGCCCGGTACGCTCCACCACCATGCCGCCGTAATAATAGTCGGAGGCGATCTCGTCGCGCTGCTGCTCGCGCGGGATCATGTAGGTGCCGAGGCCGGCGCTGGCATTGTAGGTGCCGACCTTGGCCGCCTGCTCGGCATAGTGGCGCGGCGTGAAGGCGCCGCTGAAGCGGCCGCTCATGCGCCAATGGCACTCGATTCCCTCGCGCTCGATTACCGTCTGCACCTGGGCCAGCGAATCGGCGGCGTCGGCCAGCATCCGGGTCATGACCTTCTTCCATTCCTCGGGATCGCTCTTCACGCCCTTGCCCGAGAAGCCCTTGCCGAGGGTCGTGCCGCCGCTGACGCCGCCGCCGTTGCGGGTCGAGGCGCCGACGCCGAATTCGCCGCGCTCCAGCACCGTCACCTCGACACCCGAGCGCGCCAGCTCGAGCGCCGTCGACAGGCCGCCATAGCCGGCGCCGACCACCAGCACGTCGGTCTTGCGCGGCGGATCCTGCGACAGCTCATTGCTGGGATGCCACCATTCCCACCACCACGGCATCGACTTGAAATCCTTGTGGAACACCGACTCGGCCATGACACCCTCTTCTTGGCCCACCCTTCGAGACGGCCGCTGCGCGGCCTCCTCAGGGTGAGGCATTACTAACGCCTACCCACCTCACCCTGAGGAGCGGCCGCAGGCCGCGTCTCGAAGGGCTCTTAACGCGCGCTGCCCCTGAGACCCCGGCCGAAGCGGCCGATCAGGATCATGACCAGCGTCACCAGCAGGATCTGCATCACCGACACGGCGGCGATGGTCGGATCGATTTCCATCATGATGTTGTCGAACATCTTCTTGGGCAGCGTCATGTTCGGCCCGGCCAGGAACAGCGCCACCACCAGCTCGTCGAACGAGCTGATGAACGCCAGCAGCCCGGCCGAGACGAGGCTCGGCCGCAACAGCGGCAGGGTGATGCGGACGAGCGTGCTGAGGCGGCTGGCGCCCAGCCCTTCCGCGGCCTGCTCCAGCCCGCGATCGAAGTCGCGCAGCCCGGCCGTCATCACCAGCACCACGAAGGGCAGCGCCAGCACGGTGTGCGCCACGACCAGCCCGTACCAGGCGCCGATCAGCTTCAGCTTGGCGAACAGGCCGTAGACCGCGACCGAGAGGATGATGGTCGGCACGATGATGGGCGCCAGGGCCAGGCGATCGACCAGCGCGCGGCCCGCGAACTTGCCGCGCACGAGGCTGAACGCCAGCGGCACGCCCAGCGCCAGGGCCAGCACGGCAGTCGCGCCGCCGATATAGAGGGAACGCAAGGTCGCATCGATCCATTGCGGATCGTCGAGGTAGCGCTCGTACCATTGCCAGGAGAGGCCGGGCGGCGGGAACTGCATGTAGGGCGCCGAGCTCAGCGAGAGCGGAAACACGACCAGCAACGGCAGCATCAGGAAAAAATAGATCAGGCCGCAGGAAGCGGCGAGCAGGCGGCGGCTCATGGGTTGCCCTCCACGCGCGTGAAGCGCTGGGCCAGCGCATAGACGGCGAAGGTGAAGGCCAGCAGCACGAAGGAGAGCGCCGCGGCAAACGGCCAGTTCAGGGTCTCGCGCACCTGCTGCTCGATCAGCACGGCGATCATCATGACGCGGCCGCCGCCCAGCAAGGCGGGCGTGATGAAGAAGCCCAGCGACAGCACGAAGACCAGCACGGAGCCTGCGAAGATGCCGTTCAGCGTCAGCGGGAAATAGATGCGCCAGAAGATGCGCCAGTTCGAGGCGCCGAGGCCCTCGGCCGCGGCCACGATGGCGGGATCGAGCCGGCGCACGGCGCCATAGATCGGCAGCACCATGTAGGGCAGCAGCACATGCACCATGCCGATCAGCACGCCGGTGAAATTGTGCAACAGCGGCAGCGGATCGCTGATGATCCCGGCATCGAGCAGCCAGCGATTGAAGATGCCGTTCCGGCCTAACAGCACCATCCAGGCGTAGGTGCGCACCAGGACGGAGGTCCACAGCGGCAGCAGGACGAAGATGAAGCCCAGCGTCACCCAGGTGGGCGTCGTGGTGGCGATCAGGAAACCCAGCGGATAGCCCAGCAGCAGGCAGAAGCCGGTGACCAGCAGGGCGATCTCGAAGGTATTCCAGAACACCTGGAGATAAAGCCCCTCGCCCAGCGCCTTGGCGTACCAGTCGAGCGTGCCCGCCTCGACGCTGAAGCCCAGCATGCGCACCACCGGGAAGAGGAAGAAGGCGAGGAGCAGGATCAGTGCGGGCAGCGCCGGCCAGAAGCCGCGGGCGCTCATCGGACCGCGGGCCTCCCGGCCCGCCTCATGAGCATGAGCGGGCCTGGAGGCCCGCGGTCCGCATGACAGGCGGGCCCGGAGCGCGCCCCAACATCGCTGTCATCCCGAGTCGCGCGGATCAGATCCGCGCTTAAGCGAGGGACCTTTAAGGCAACAGGTAAAGGTCCCTCGCTGCGCTCGGGATGACAGTTTTGAGGGTAACAAGCGTCATGCGAGCCATTCCTGTCCGCCCCACGGCTATCGCATATGGCTCCTCCCGTCGTCTCGACCGAGGGCCGAAGGCCCGAGTGGAGAGACCTTCCCTCAACGATAAGCCGCTTATGGTGGAGAGAAGGTCTCTCCGCTCCGCGCTTCGCGCTCCGGTCGAGACGACGGAAATTGCCATCTGCAATAATGCTCCTGTCATCCTGAGCGCAGCGAAGGATCTCATCGCCGCTTGCCAAGGGCATGAGATCCTTCGCTGCGCTCAGGATGACAGTGGTGGGAGCTCGGTCTGCATGACTGGAAAACATGAAGCGTGAGGGCCGGGAGCGCGCATCAACATCGCTGTCATCCCGAGCGCAGCGAGGGACCTTTACCTGTTGCCTTAAAGGTCCCTCGCTGCGCTCGGGATGACAGTGTTGATGGTAGCAAGCGTCGTGCGGCCTAGAAGACATGGATCGCGTCCAGGTCGATGCCGACCTCGATCGTCTGGCCGGCCGCCGGCAGCGGGCCGCGCGCGGGCTGGCGGACGAGGAGTTCGAGGCCGTCGGTGCAGGCCAGGCGCAGCTTGAAGGAGGCGCCGAGATAGACCGCCTCCAGCACCTCGCCGGAAAAGGTGTTGGCGCCGCTGCCGGCAAAGCGCTCGGG
>DATHNU010001119.1:0-4605 GCA_035485695.1 Reyranella sp.
CATCCAGCGCTTCCGCGGCCACGGCATCGCCCAGCTCCTGCTCGAGCGCTGTCGCACGCTGGCCGAGAGCCGCGGCTGCAATACGCTCTACGCCCAGGTCCTGCCGACCGACGTGAAGTATTGGGAAAAGACCGGCTGGCGTCGCCTCATCGCCGAGGAGGCGAGTTCGGGCGCCAAGCGCATCGTGGCCATGGTGCGGCCCGTCGATCCCAGCAAGCCGCTGCCCGAGGCCGAGGCGCCGGAATCGGTCGCGCTGCGCCGCGAAGTGGAGCTCGACGCTTCCATCATGCCGCGGGGGGGCGTCTCGAACTGAGTGAAAGCCGGCGAAACCGGGGGAGGGACGCCTCCCCGGGGGGCGTGTAGGATCACCGGACTGTTTCGTCGCGGGGGGTGAATGATCCAGATCATCGTCGAGCCGAATGTGCGGCGCCGGCGTGGTCGCCGGCCGCTTTCCGCCAAGAAGAAGGCGGCGGCTCTGTTTCGCGTATGGCATGGCGTGCGCGCATTGATCGTGGAAGCCGAACGGCTGGGCGACAGCGAGATGGTGCATTTCCTTGCGGTGGCCCAGCTCCTGATCGAGGAGCGCGCCACGACCGCCACCTCGGGTGTCGCAGCCTTCGACCAGGTCGATACGTCGCTGCCGAATTAGATCGTCGGACGCCGGCCTATTTGTGCCGGGGGTCGAGCGCGTCGCGCAGGCCGTCGCCCAAGAGATTGAACGACAGCACGGCGAAGAAGATCGCAAAGCCCGGCCAGAAGGCCATCCACGGCGCCTGGGCGATGAAGCGCTGGGCCGAATTCAGCATGCTGCCCCACGACGGCGACGGCGGCTGCTGGCCGAGCCCCAGGAAGGACAGCGCCGCCTCGGCGATGATGGCGCCGGCGATGGCGAGCGAGGCCTGTACCAGGAGCGGCGGCACGATGTTGGGCAGCACGTGGCGCAGCGCAATGCGCCAATGCGGGTTTCCGACGGCGCGGGCGGCCTCGACATAGTCCTCGACCTTGGCCGCCAGCGTCTGGCCGCGCGTCAGCCGGACGAAGATCGGCGTCGCCGTGACGCCGATGGCGATCATGGCGTTGGACAGGCTGGGCCCCAGGAAGGCGGCAAGCGCGATGGCCAGGATCAGGAACGGCACGGCCAGCATGGCATCGACGATGCGCGACAGAACGGCGTCGACCCAGCCGCCGGCATATCCGGCCAGCAGGCCGAGCGGCACGCCGATGCCGAGCGCAATGCCCACGGAAACCAGACCGGCGCTGAGCGAGGCGCGTGCGCCCCAGATGACGCGGCTCAAGACATCGCGGCCGACTTCGTCGGTGCCCAGCCAGTGGGCCCAGGACGGCGGCTTGCGCACCGCGCTCCAGCTCGTGGCGATGGGATCGTACGGCGCGATCAGAGGGGCTGCGACGGCGAGCAGCACGAACAGCACCACGACGGCCAACCCGACCATGGCGCCCTTGCGGCGCTTGAGCCGCCGCCAGGCGCGTGCCCAGGGATTTTCTTCGGTCGCGTCGGCCGTGGTGACCGCGGGCAGCGTGGCGGCGGTCATCCGCGCAGCCTCGGATTGACCAGCATGTAGGCTACATCGGCCAGCAGGTTCAGCACGATGTAGGTCGTGGCCGTCACCAGCACGACGCCCTGCACCACGGCATAGTCGCGGTTGAACACGGCATCAACGATCAGCTTGCCGAAACCCGGGATGCTGAAGATCTGTTCGGTCAGGACCGCGCCCGACAGCAAGGTACCGAATTCGAGTGCCCCTAGGGTGATCACCGGCGTCATGGCGTTACGCAGGGCGTGCTTCAGCACCACGCGCCGTTCGTAGAGACCCTTGGCGCGCGCGGTGCGGACATAGTCGGCGCCCATCGCCTGCATCATGGCGCTGCGCGTGTGGCGCATCAGGACGGCGGCGATGGCGTTGCCCAGCACGAAGGCCGGCATCACCGTGGTGGCGAGGCTGGCGCGCCAGTCCTCGCCCAGCCGCACATAGCCCGAGGCCGGCAGCCAGCCCAGCGTCACCGAAAAGAGGAAGATCATCAGGATGCCCAGCCAGAAATTGGGCGTGCTGATACCCCACAGCGCGAAGATGTTGGCGCCGTAGTCCCACGCCGTGTCCTTCTTCACGGCCGAGATGATGCCGGCGGGAATGCCGATGCCCAGCGCCACGATGATCGCCATGCCGGCTAGCTGCAGGGTCACCGGCAGCTTCTCGGCGACCAGCGAGGCCACCGAGCTTTTGAGCCGCATCGATTCGCCCAGGTTTCCCGAGAGCACGCCCTTCATCCAGTAGAAATACTGGACCGGGATCGGCTCGTTCAGCCGATACTGCTGGCGGATCTCCTCCAGCACCTGGGGATCGCGTTCCTCGCCCGCCATGATCAGCGCCGGGTCGCCGGGCAGGAGCTGCTGCAGGCCGAAGATCAGCATCGACACCAGGATCAGCGTCGGGATGATTTGCAGCAGCCGCTGGGTGAGGAAGGCGAGCATCGTTCGCTACACCCGGACCCGCGATCGGACGCCCTCTCCGCCCGCGCAGCGGGGGGAGAGGGAGGGGACCCACGCGCAAGCGTGGGGAGGGTGAGGTGGGTCTTCGAATCTTTCACCCGCGAATCGCATTTGTATCGGACACCACCTCACCTCCCCGTTGCTGCGCAACGGGTCCCTTCCTCTCCCCCGCTGCGCGGCGGAGAGGACGCTTGAGCGAAGTGCCTGCAAGGTGATGGAAGCCAAGGCGACCTACTTCAGCTTGACGCCGACAACGCGGACCAACCCGTCGGGCATCTGCTTGTAATCCTCGACCTTGTCGGTAAGCGCCACCAGCACCTGGGCGTGGTAGAGGTACAGGATCGAGCCTTCGGCGAGGAATTTCCCGGCCACGATCTCGTAGGCTTTTTTGCGCTCCGCCGGTTCGCTCCTGGCACGCGCCTCGGCGTGGGCGGCGTCGACTTCCTTGTCGCAGTAGCCGGCGTTGTTCTGCGGCGACTTGCAGGTCTGGAACGAATACGAGTTGCCGTCGGGATCGCTGCGCCCGCTCCAGCCGATGAGAAAGAGCTGGTAGTCGCCATCCTCTCCCTGCTTCAGCGAGGTCGCGAACTCGGTGACGCGAATCTTGAGGTCGAAGCCCGCTTCGGCGGCCATCGACTGCACGACCTCGGCGACGGCGCGATTTTCAGGACCGTTGGGCACCATGAAGTCGAGCGTGAGGGGGCCGGTGACGCCCGCCTCCTTCAACAGCGCCTTGGCCTTGGCGAGGTCGCGCTTGGGAATCGGGAAGGCCTGCTGATAATAGAAATTCTGCGGGTTGATCCACTGGTTGCCCGGCACGAACTCGCCGTTGAACACCACCTGGTTGATGGCCTCGCGGTCGAGGCTGAGCTGGAAGGCGCGACGCACACGGGCATCCTTGCCGAACGGCGTGTCGGCCTTGGGCCCGTTGGCGAGGTTCATGGTGATGCCGACATAGCCCAGCGACACCGCCTTGATCAGCTTGAGCTTGGGATTGTCACGCACCGCCTTGATGTCGGTGGCGAGCACGCGCTCGATCAGGTCGAGGCCACCCGACCGGAGATTGGCCAGGCGCACCGTGCCGTCGACGATCGGCAGGTAGGTGATCTTGTCGATGAAAATATTGTCCTTGTTCCAGTAGTCGGCGAACTTCTCGACCACGATGCGGTCCTGCTGCACCCGCTCGACGAACTTGAATGGCCCGGCGCAGACCGGATGCAGCCCGAACTTGTCACCCGCCGCCTCGGCGGCCTTGGGCGACACCATCATGCCGGCGCGGTCGGTGAGCTGGGCCAGCAACGGCGAGAATGGCTCCTTCAGGATGAGCCTGATCGTCAGCGGATCGACCACCTCGACCTTGTCGACGGAGCCCAGCTCGGGCTTGCGGAACGAGCCCTTCATCGTGAGATGGCGGTCGAGGCTGTATTTGGCCGCCGCAGCGTCGAGCGGCTCGCCGTCGTGGAACTTGACGCCGGGCCGGAGCTTGATGGTGACGGTCTTGCCGTCGGCCGAGGTCTCGTGGCTGAGCGCCAGCTGCGGCACGACGGCGAGCTTCTCATCGATGTCGAACAGCTTGTCGCAGATCGACGAGAAGACGATGCGGCCGACATAGGTGCGTGCGAGAGACGGATCGAGCACGTCGGGGTCCTCGGCCAGGCCGACGCGCAGATGGGTCTCCGCCCATGCGCTGCCTGCCAGCGCCGCGGAGAGCGCCAGGGAAAGGGCCATCAGGCCGAACATTTTTTTCATGAAGCCTCCCTCTGAGCCGATACGAACGCCGCCTGCAGGCGTTCCAATCGAACACGGTCTTGGTCTTGGCCGCGCGCTTCGGTGAGAACGGGCGCCGGCGGGAACTCCGCCCAGTAGGGGCAAGCCGTAGCATGGTCCATGCCATCGCGGGCGAGCACGGGAACATCGTGCCGACAGGCCTCGCGGGCGAAGCGGCAGCGCGTGTGGAAACGGCAGCCCGACGGCGGGTTCATGGCGCTCGGAATGTCGCCCTCGAGCAGCGCGCGTTCACGCACCGCCGTTGGGTCGGGCAGCGGCACGGCGGACAGCAGCGCGCGCGTGTAGGGATGCCGCGGACTGCGGAAGAGCTC
>DATHNU010001120.1:0-6911 GCA_035485695.1 Reyranella sp.
TGCCTTCGCACATCACGCCGATGCGGTCGCCCAGCACCACCGCCTCGGACTGGTCGTGGGTGACATAGAGGCCGGTCATGCCGGTCTGCTTCAGGATGCGGCGCAATTCGTCGCGCAGGCGGATGCGCAGCTTGGCGTCGAGGTTGCTGAGCGGCTCGTCGAGCAGGATGAGCTGCGGGCGGTAGACCAGGCTTCGCGCCAGCGCCACCCTCTGCATCTGACCGCCCGACAGCGACGTCACCGGCCGCTCGGCATAGTCGCTGAGGCCGACCAGCTCGAGCGTGTCGTCGACCTTGGCTTTGATCTCGCCACCGCCGCCGCCGTTGCGCCGGTGCTTCAGCGGATAGGCCACGTTCTGGCGCACCGTCATGTGTGGCCACACTGCATAGGACTGGAATACCATGCCGATGTCGCGCTCGCGCGGGCTTATAAGCACGCCGCGCTCGGGCTCCGACACGACCCGGCCGCCGATCGAGATGCGGCCGCCCGTCGGATGCTCCAGCCCCGCCACGCAGCGCAAGGTCGTCGTCTTGCCGCAACCCGAAGGGCCCAGCAGGACGACGATCTCGCCCGCCGGCACGTCGAAGCTCACGCCGTCCACGGCGGCCTTGCCCGTCGCGAACCGCTTGACCAGGTCCTGGACTAGAAGTGCCGAGCTCACTGGCGATAGCCGTAGGTCTTGTTCCACTGCTCGATCCACGGATCGCGCAGCGCCTCGAACTGCTTGAAGTCCGGCACCCAGACCTTGATCACCTTGGGATCCCAGCCCTTGGGGAAGGACGGCGGCTCCTTCATCGAGGTGATGTTGCCGAGCTTGGCGATCTGGAAGGCCTGGCCCTCCTTGCTGAGGCGCCAGTTCATGAACAGCTTGGCGGCATTGGGACTCTTGGCGGTCTTGGTGATGCCGTCGGCGTAGGGGATGATCGGCACGCCCTCGGGCGCGAAGATGGCTTCGGCTGGCGCGCCTTCGACGATCTTGGTGTAGATGATGTTGTAGAGCAGCGGCGCAATCGAGATCTCGCCGCGCACCAGCGAATCGGAAGTGGGCGCGCCCGACGGGAAGAGCGCGATGCCGAGTGCGGCCTGCTTCTGCCAGTAATCCTCGCCCAGCACCTGGCGCTCGAACATGATGCGGGTCCAGGTGGTGCCGCCCGACGGGCCGACGACCTGGCCGATCTGCTTGTCCTTGTATTCCGACTTGGTGAGATCCATCCAGGTCTTGGGCGCGTTCTTCACCAGCTGGGTATTGTAGGCGATCGCCCAGCCCAGGGTGACGCCGGGCCACAGCTTGGGCGACACCAGGGCGTCAGGCCGGTAGTCGGCGGCGTTGGGCGGTGCGTAGTCCTGAAAGAGGTCGGCCAGTTCCAGCATCAGGCCGCGGTCCGAGTGGTTGACGACGTCGGCGCCGAGCTTGCCGGCGGCCGCCTCGGTCTTGATGCGGGTGATGAGCTGGCCGCCCGGCGCGCGCACCATCGCCACCTTGATCTTGGGAAAGCGCTTGTTGAACTCCTTGATGACCTCCTGCTCGGTCTCGGCGAAGTTTGCCGTGTAGTAGGTGAGGGCGCCTTCCTTCTCGGCCGCCTCGATCAGCTCCTTGGAGCCGAACTCGTTCTGCGCCCACGCCGGCAGGCCGGTGAACGCCCCGGCCAGGCCGAGGCCGGCGGCCTTCACGATCGTGCGTCTCTTCATCGCGGATTTCCTCCTGTTATTGTCTTGTCAGTTGAAGCGGGCGCTCTGCGTCGTCTCGCGCGAAAGCCAGGTGGTGACGCTGAGCAGGACGGCGAGGATCGCCGTCTGCACCAGGCTGAAGGCGGCGGTCTTTCCGGTGTTGCCGCCCTCGTAGTAGTCGAGCAGCAGCACGGCCATCACCGTGGTGTCGCTGGTGTAGAGAAAGAGCGAGGAGCCGAGCTCGCGGATCGCCAGCACGAAAAGCAGCGTCATCGATGCCACGACGCCGGGCCGGGCGAGGGGCAGCACGATGGTGCGGATGGTGCCCAGCATGCCGCGGCCGGAGATCCAGGCCGCCTCCTCGAGCTCCTTGTGAATCTGCAGGAACGAGGTCGAGAGCGCCTTCACCGTGTCGGGCATGAAGCGCGCGACGAAGGCCAGCGCCAGGATCCAGAGGGTGCCGTAGAGGCCGCCCGGCAGGCCGATCCACGCCCACAGATAGGCGACGCCGACGACCAGGCCCGGAATGGCGACAGGCAGCGTGGCCAGCAGGTCGATCGAGCGGCGTCCCGCTACGCGCGTCCGGGTGACGGTGTAGCCGATGGCGAAGGCGAGCGCGCCGCCCGCGATGGCCGTGATCACGCCGACCTTCAGCGTGTTCCAGATCGACAGCATGGTGAGCGGGTTGTCGAACACGCTGTTGAAGTGCACCAGGCTGTACTGGCTCATGTCGAACAGCGCGTTGAAATCCTTGAAGAACAGGAACTTGCGAAAGGCGGCGATGACCAGCGCCAGGGTCGGCAGCACGACCACGACGAACAGGTAGATCATCGCCAGGCCGAAGGTGAACCAGCGCCAGCGGCCGAGATTGAGCGCGCGCGGGCGAAACGCCTTGCCGGCCACGGTGGCGAAGCTCTTGCCCGACAGCACGCGCTGCTGGGCCCACACTAGGATCGCCGTGACCATCATGAGCAGGATGGCGACGGCCGCCGCCGTGTTGTAGAGCGGCGGACTCCAGGCCGTGAGCTTGAAGATGTAGGTGGTCAGCACATTGATGTTGGCTGGCGCGCCCAGCGCCGCCGGCACGCCGTAGATGCCCAGCATGACGACGAACGACAGCAGCGAGCCCGCCAGGATGGCGGGCGCGATCAGCGGGAAGGTGACGGTGAACAGCGTCGTGAAGGCCGACGCGCCCGACACTTCCGCCGCCTCCTCCAGGCTGGGGTCCATGTTGCGCAGCGCCGAGGCGGTGAACATGTAGACGTACGGCGCGTAGTAGATGCCGAACACCACGATCAGTCCCGACATCGAGTAGAAGTTGAAGCGGAAATCGATGTCGAGCCACTTGAGCACGATGTTGAGCAGCCCGGTCTTGGGCGAGCCCAGGATGCCCCAGGCAACGCCCGCGACCAGCGGCGGCACGAACAGCGGGATCATGCTGGCGCCGGCGATGAAGCTCTTGGCGGGCGTGTTGGTGCGCACCACGATCCACGAAAAGGCAACGCCGATCGCCACCGCCAGGATGGTGCCGCCGCCGCAGGCGGCCAGCGCATTGAAGAAGGCGAGGTGGACGTTCTCGTTGCCCAGCACGTCGACGAAATGCTTGACCGACGGCTTGAAATTGCCGAACCCGTCGACCACCGGGTTGGAATCGCTGAACGCCCCGAACACCAGCATCATCAGCGGGTAGACGACCAGGAACGCCAGGATGATCAGCAGCGCAGCGACCCACAGCGGCGCGGCCAGGCGTCGCGGGGCATCCGCGGCCTCGCTCGATGCCGGCAGGGCTGCAACACTCGTTGCCGTCAACGCTCCCACTCCTCCCAAGACAACCCAGGCCGTGTTTCCGGCTTCTTCATTCGGACTGTAATCGTAGCCCATCGCGATTTCGGACGCTACGTTTTGCTGATGAAGCCGCTTCGAACCCACGACCGATATGACTATGTGCCGCTGCGCGGCCGCCCCGACTATTCATGGCCGGGCGGCCGGCGGCTTGCCGTCTATTTCGCTCTCAACCTGGAGCATTTCGCCTTCGGCGAAGGCCTTGGCGCCGAACTCTCGCCTGGCGGGCCGCAGCCCGACGTCCTCAACTTCGCCTGGCGCGATTACGGCAATCGGGTCGGCGCCTGGTACATGCTCGATGCCTTCGACGCGCTCGACCTGCCGATGACGGCCCTGGTCAACAGCACGATGTACGACTACGCGCCTGACCTCGTCGCGGCCTGCCGGGCGCGCGGCGACGAGATCGTGGGCCATGGACGAACCAACGCCGAACGCCAGGGAAATCTCGAAGAGGCCGCCGAGCGCGAGCTGATCGGCGAAGCGACAGCCCGCATCACGGAAGGCGAGGGCCGCTCGCCGGAAGGCTGGCTGGGTCCGTGGATTTCACACAGCCATCGCACGCCCGACCTTTTGGCCGAGGCGGGCTACCGCTATCTGCTCGACTGGTGCATGGACGATCAGCCCATCTGGTTCCGCTGCCGCGGCGCCAAGCGCATCATGGCGGTACCTTATCCGCAGGAAGTGAACGACATCCCCGCCATCGCCGCGCGCAAGATGGGTGCGCCGCAATTCGCCGACCTGATCATCGATCAGTTCGACGAGATGCTTTTGCTCTCGAAGGACCGCCCGCTGGTGATGGGCGTCGCCCTACACGCCTACCTGGTGGGCCAGCCGCATCGCCTGAGACATCTCAAGCGCGCGCTGCGCCACATCGCGGCGCGCCGCGAGGAGATCTGGCTCACCACGCCGGGCGCCATCGCGCGACATTGTGCTTCCCTTCCCGCGGGAGTCGTTCCGTAGAACCATATCCCTTTCATGTTCCTCTCCCCCGTGGGGGAGAGGCTAGGTGAGGGGGTGCAACACAAAGACTGCCTCCTGCATCACCCCCTCACCCAACCTCTCCCCCAAGGGGGAGAGGAGTCCGAATCGCCAGAGGTATTCGAATGCGCCTGTTCACCGCCACCCTTGCCACCGAGACCAACACTTTCTCGCCCTTGCCGACCAGCCTCGAGAGCTACCGCGAATCGGTGTTCTTCGGCGCCGGCGAGCATCCGACGGACGCGCCGCGCATGTGCACGGCGCCTTTGTTCGTCGGCCGCGCCCGCGCCGCACAGGAAGGCTTCGAGCTGATCGAGGGAAGCTGCTTTGCCGCCAGCCCGGCCGGCACCACCAACCGCGCCGACTACGAGACCATGCGTGACGAGATCCTGGGCCAGCTCGAGGCGGCGCTGCCGGTCGACGGGCTGCTGCTCGGCCTGCACGGCGCCATGGTGGCCTATGGCTACGACGACGTCGAAGGCGACATCATCGAACGCGCCCGGGCGATCGTCGGCCCCAAATGCGTGATCGGCGTCGAGCTCGACCCGCATTGCCATCTCACGATGAAGCGCGTCTCCAAGTCCGACATCATCGTGCTCTACAAGGAGTTCCCGCATACCGACGTGGTCGAGCGTGCCGAGGACGTGCTCGATCTCGTGCTGGCGACCTTGCGCGGCCAGGTGAAGCCCGTGATGTCGGTCTATGACTGCCGGCAGATCCAGAGCTATCCGACGACGCTGCAGCCGATGCGCGGGCTGGTCGACCGCATCAAGGCGATGGAGGGCAAGGACGGCATCCTCTCCGTCTCGATCGCCCACTGCTTTCCATACGGCGACGTGGCCGAGATCGGCACGCGCGTGCTGGTGATCGCCGACGGCGACAAGAAGAAGGCCGATGCGCTGGCAACAAAGCTCGGCGAGGAGCTGGTCGCGCTGCGCGGCAAGACCCAGCCGCCGTCGTTTGACGTCGTAGCGGGCGTGGGCGAGGGCGTGGCCTTCAACGACCTGCCGGTGGTGATCGCCGATCCCGCCGACAATGCCGGCGGCGGCGCGCCGTCGGACAATACCGACATCGTGCGCCACCTGATCGACAGCAGAGTCGAGAATGCCTGCCTGGGCCCGATCTGGGATCCCATCGCCGTGCGCATCTGCCTCGATGCCGGATTGGGCGCGAAGATCGGACTGCGCTTTGGCGGCAAGATCGCCAAAAGCTCCGGCCAGCCGGTCGACGCTGAGGTCGAGGTTATCGGCCTGAAGCGCGACGCTTGGCAGAGCTTCGGCCCGACCCAGGTTCCGGTGGGCGATTGCGCCGCCGTGCGCGTGGGCGGCGTCGACGTCGTTTTGATCTCCAAGCGCACGCAGGCGACCGGGCTGGAACTCTTTACGAACCTCGGCATCGATCCCACGCAGAAGAAGATCGTCGTGGTGAAGTCGACCAATCACTTCATGGCGGCGTACGGGCCGATCGCCAAGAAGGTGATCTATGTCGAATCGAGCGGCCCGCTGCGCCGCGACCATCGCAAGGTTCCCTACACCAAGGTGCAACGCCCGATCTGGCCGCTCGATGCGGACGCGAAGCCGATGGGACTCATTTTTTGATTCAGTTCTGTCGCGACCGACACACAAACCTCACCCTGAGGAGCGGTCCGCGTCGCGCGGGGTACCCCCCCGCGCTTTACCGCGTCTCGAAGGGTGGGAAGCAGTCGTGCTGTTGCCCATCACAGCGCGAAGGTTACTTCGCGCGATCGAGACGCGCGCTGCGCGCGCTCCTCAGGATGAGGTGATGCAGATCACTGGACAACGGCCCCGCTTTGCATAGTTTGTGCATGGGGAGTTTATGGGTTTTAGGGGAAACATGATGCTCCGACTGTTGGCCGGCCTTGTCGCGCTCATCCTGCCGCTCTCGGCGATGGCGCAGGACAAGGTGCTGCGCGCCGTGATGCACGCCGATGTGCGCGTGATCGATCCGATCTGGACCACGCAGACCATCGCCAACATCCATGGCGCGCTGGTCTACGACACGCTGTTCGGCAACGACGCCGACCAGAAGCCGCAGCCGCAGATGGTCGGCAAGTACGAGATCAGCGCCGACCGTCTCACCTATACTTTCACCCTGCGGGACGGACTGAAGTTCCATGACGGCTCGCCGGTCACCACCAAGGACGTCATCGCCTCGCTGAAGCGCTGGGGCGCCAAGGACGGCGTCGGCCAGCGCCTGCTGAGCTACGTCGTCAAGATGGACGCCGTCGACGACAAGACCTTCACCATGGTTCTGCGCGAACCCTACGGCATGGTGCTTGAATCGCTCGGCAAGAGCGGCAGCTCGATCGCCGCCATCATGCGCGAGAAGGACGCGCTCACCGACCCGCAGCAGCAGGTCAAGGAATCAATCGGCTCCGGCCCCTTCGTCTTCGCCAAGGACCT
>DATHNU010001121.1:0-2938 GCA_035485695.1 Reyranella sp.
TACGCCCGCCCGGCCCTGCTGGCCGGGATCCAGTCCGCTGACGGCCGGTTCACCGCCGTCGAGGTGACGTATCTGGCGCCGAACGGCCGCCGGGCCGAGGATCTGCGGCTGCCACGCAAGACGGTCGGGCCGGCCCCAGGCGGCTGCGCCGTCCGGCTGGATCCGGTCGATGACGAGATGCTGGTGGGCGAAGGGGTCTTCACCACCCTCTCGGCCAGCGATTGGTTCGGCCTGCCGGCCTGGGCGCTGCTGTCGACGCGCAATCTGCGCGTCTGGTCGCCGCCGGCGGGGGTGCGCTCGGTGCTGATCGCCGCCGACCGCGGCAAGGACGGGGAAGCGTCGGCCGAGGTGCTTCGCGTCCGGCTCGCGCGCGACGGCGTCGCGGTGACGATCGCCCTGCCGCCGGCGCTGTTCGGCGACTGGAACGAGTGGGACTGCCGGATCTGAGGCCGCGTCGGCGAAGCGGCGCGGCCGGCGTAGGCAGGGTCGGCCTTGCGCGCCCGATGCGGATTATAGCGATCTTATGTGATTTAACGTGGTTCTTGTTAAAGTCATTAAATCGAGTATCTAAGGCGTCATGGATCGCCGCAACAATCCCTACGCCCCGGGGGCCGGCCTGCAACCTCCGGAACTGGCGGGTCGCGACAAGCTCATCGAGACCGCCAGCATCGACATGGAACGGGCGCTCGCGGGTCGCCCTACCAAGGGCCTGATGATGCTCGGCCTGCGCGGCGTCGGCAAGACGGTGTTGCTCAATCGCCTGCTTGGCATCGCCAACGAACTGGGATTTCAGACGGCCAAGATCGAGGCGCCCGAAGGTGGCGTCCTTCCCGACCTTCTCGCTCCCGAACTGCGCCAGATTCTCTATGCGCTCGATCTGAAGGCCGGCGCCGGACACAAGCTTCGGCAGGCGGTCACCGTGCTGAGAAGCTTCGCCGCCGCCTTCAAGGTCACCGTCGGCGAGATGGAATTCGGCATCGAACCGGCCCGCGGCCTGGCGGACACCGGGCGCCTGCAACAGGACCTGCCCGATCTCCTGATCGCGGTCGCGGAGGCCGCCGCCGAGCGCAAGATCGCCATCGGCCTCTTCATCGACGAAGTTCAGTACCTGAGCCCCGACGAGTTGGCCGCCGTCGTCGTGGCCTGTCATGAGATCGCCCAGCGCAACCTGCCGCTGTTGTTCATCGGGGCCGGGCTGCCCCAGATCGCCGCCCTGGCCGGGAATGCGAAGTCCTACGCTGAACGGCTCTTCAACTTTCCCCAGGTCGATCAGCTTCCGCCGGCGGCGGCGCGTGACGCCCTGGTGAAGCCTGCGGAAGGCGAAGGCGCGGCCTTCGAGCCGGCGGCGGTCGACGAGATCCTGAAGGCCACGGAGGGCTACCCTTACTTCATCCAGGAATGGGGCTCGCAGGTCTGGGATGCCTCACCGGCAAGTCCGATAAGGCTGCAAGACGTCATCGACGCCACGCCGGGCGTCATCGCTCACCTGGACGCAAACTTCTTTCGCGTCCGGTTCGACCGGCTGACCGCGTTGCAGCAGAAGTATCTGAGGGCCATGGCCGAGCTCGGCCCAGGCCCGCACAAGACCGGTGAGATCGCGGCGACCCTGGGCGTGGAAGCCAACTCGGTCGCACCCGTTCGCCAGCAGCTCATCGACAAGGGCATGATCTGGAGCCAGCGCCACGGGGAGACGGCTTTCACCGTCCCCATGTTCGACGCCTTCATGCGGCGGCAGATGCCGGCGCTCGAGAAGCACGTCCCGCGTCGGCGCGAACCCAAGACGCCATAAGGTCTCTCAGCGACCATCCGCTGACCCCTTGGCTCGGCCGGGCCATCGTCCGCGGAACCATACGGTCGGAGTCTGAGCCTGACGGGCGCTGGCGGCGAAAGAGGAAGGAGGAAGGGAGGGGTCGGGCGCGCCTAGGGGCAGGATGTCCCTCGCCCAGGGCGTTGGAGCCTGATCCTGATGACCGACGTCCACATCGACACTTCCGTGCCGTCCACCCCCGCCGCCATGGCCCGTATCCAGGTTCGTCTCGGCGACCTGGGCCTGGCCAAGGAGAACCTCCGCTTCAACGAGCCGGCCGATGACGGCGTGCCGCAGCTCGCCGACACCTTGCTCGCCGCCGGCGTGGTGATCCCGCCGATCGTGCGGCCGGGCAGGAAGGGCGAGCTGCCCTACATGGCGCTCGACGGCCGGCGCCGCCGGTTCGGCCTGATTCTGTTGCGCGAGCGCGGCGACATCGGCGACGACTATGTCATCGACTGCCTGCTCGCCGAAACCCCGGCTCAGCAGGCCGCGGCCATCGTGCTGCCGAACACCGAGCATGCGCCCGTCCACATCGCCGATGTCATCACCGCCATCGGCCGGCTGCGGAAGGCGAAGATGGACACCCGCGCCATCTCGGCCGCCCTGGGTTATGCCGAGCTGGAGATCAAGCGCCTCGAAGCGCTCTCGAGCGTCCACGCGAGCGTCCTGGAAGCCCTGCGCCTGGGAAAGCTGACCCTGAAGCAGGTGCGGCTGTTCGCCCGCCTGCCCGACAAGAACCAGCAGGCGCAGATCGCCCAGACCGCCCTCGACGGCTACTTCCAGGACTACCAGCTGCGCCAGGTGGTGGAGCGGGACCGCGTGACGGTCGAGGACGACCGTTTCACGCTCGTCGGCATGCAGCGCTATGTCGCCGCCGGCGGCCGGGCCTCCTCGGATCTCTTCGGCGAATACCCCGACTTCCTGCTCGATCCGGAGATTCTGCAGTCGGCCTGGTGCGACCGCGTCCAGCCGATTGTCGAGCACCTCCAGGGCGACGGCCTGACTGTCTTTGTCGGCCGCGATTCCGGTTTCGGGGCGCCGGACGGCTTCGATCGCCTCGCCTACGTCTACGAGCGCGAGCTAGCCGACGCCCAGAAGACCGCCCTGGCGGAGGCGCGCCACCAGGTG
>DATHNU010001122.1:0-3074 GCA_035485695.1 Reyranella sp.
CCCACCACCTTGAGTTCGCCGCCGGCCACGTCCTCGAACAGCACCGCGGGCCCGGGATCGGCAAGCGACAGGAAGGCGGAGAGTTCGAACCGCGGCTCGACGCGCTTGTCGATCCGAACCAACTCGCCTCTTTGCTCCAACGCGGTCAGAAAGGTTCGGATGGACTGCCCGTCGCTCATTCAACACGATCCAATTGTCGAGCCGACGCAGCCTCGAACATGAGCATAGAAGCGACGGTGACAGTCGATCGCAAGTCGATGCGTCGCCATCGCCGTTTTCTATCCCCTGGTTCGGAAAAATGAACCGACGCGCCGGCGGGCGTCGGTGCAATCTCTCTTCGAAGGCCGAGCAACGGAAGTGGCGTCGATGGGAATGTTTCATTTGGGCTGGTTTCTTGGACCAGGGATCACGGTCCAAGGCTGGGGCGAACCCGGCTTTGGGGCGGGCTATGACTGGACCAAGCCCGATCTGTATCAGGATAGCGTTCGCGCGTTAGAGCGCGCCTGCTTCGATCTGGTGATCCTCGAGGACACGTCGGCTGTCCCCTACACCTATCAGGGCAGCATGGACTTCTACCTGAAACACGCGGCGATGACGCCCAAGTTCGATCCCGTGGTGCTGACGCCCTATCTGATCGCCGCGACCAAGCACATCGGGCTGGCCCCGACGCTCACCACCACCTTCTATCCGCCCTGGCTGCTCGCGCGCAGTCTGGCGACGCTGGACCACTACAGCAGCGGGCGGATCGGCTGGAACATCGTCACCGCGACCAGCGACGCCGCCGCGCAGAACTACGGCTACGACAAGCAGTTCGAGCACGACCTGCGCTATGACATGGCCGACGAGTTCGTCGACGTCGCCTCGCAGCTCTGGGACGCGTGGGAGCCGGACGCGGTGGTGATGGACGGCGAGACCCACACCTTCATCGACCCTTCGAAGGTCAAGGCGCTCAATTTCGAGGGAAAGTTCTACAAAACGCGCGGACCGCTCAACGTGCCGCGCTCGCCGCAGGGCCGGCCGGTCTACGTCGCCCCCGGCGGCTCGCCGCGTGGCCGCCGCTTCAGCGGTCGTAACGCCGAAATCGTCCTGGCCGGCGGCGCCACGATCGCGGAGATGAAGGACTACCGCGACGAAGTGCGCCAGCACGCGGTCGCGTTCGGCCGCGATCCGGACCAGATCAAGACCATGTTCACCTGTATGCCGACGGTCGTGAAGGACGCCGAGGCTGCGGCCAGCGTCAAGGCCGCCGCCAAAGCCGGCCGCGAAGCGCGGCTCGAGCATCAACTGGCGGCGATGTCGTTCCTGTCGGGGATCGACTTCTCGAAGTTCGATCTCGATGCGCCCGTCGGCGAGATCAAGACCAACGGCATGCAGACCATGCTGCGCACGTTCAACAAGTTCGGCCCCGAGGCCAGTCTGCGTCAGATCATGCTGGCCCCCAACGAGGGCGGCTTCAATCAGATCGTCGGCACCGCCGACAGCATTGCCGGGCAGATGCAGGAGGCGATGGAGGAGGTCGGCGGCGACGGCTTCCTGATCACCGGACACTTCAAGCCGGCCTACGTCGCCTCGGTCGTCGACGAACTGGTGCCGGCGCTGCAAAAGCGCGGCCTGACCCGCACCGAATATGGCCCTGGCACCTTCCGCGACAACCTGACGGCGTTCTGACCAGCCGTCCCGCGCGATCAATCTGCGCCAGGCGGCCCATCCCGGTCGCGCAATGGGCGGGCCGCCAGACGACTGGCGGCCCGCCGGTTTTCGACGCGCAGGCGTGCGCGCGGACCCGTGCCTGCGCGCCGAGGGCTGCAAGCATCGCCCGAGCCAGTTGCGGTGGCCGGACTGCTCGGCCAGGCGCGCCCGCTACAGGTCCAGGTGGCACGCCGCCCTATGCCCCGCCCCGCGCTCGCGCAACACCGGCGCCTCGGTCAGGCACCGTTCGAACGCGTGCGGGCAGCGGGTGTGGAAGCGGCAGCCGGATGGCATGTCGGCGGGATTGGGCGGTTCCCCCCCGAGCGCGATCGCACGTCCGCGTTCGCTTGGCGTCGACGCAGGGACTGAGCTCAGCAAGGAACGTGTGTAGGGATGAGCCGGCCGGGCGAACAGGGCGGCGCGCTCGGCGACCTCGACCACGACGCCGAGATACATCACCGCGACCCGATCGCTGATGTGTTCGACGATGGCGATGTCGTGGCTGATGAACAGCAGGGCGAGCCCCAGCTGCTGCTGCAGGTCGCAGAGCAGGTTGACGATCTGGGCCTTGACGGAAACGTCGAGGGCCGAGACGGCTTCGTCGCACACCAGCAGCCTGGGCGAGGGCGCGAGCGCGCGCGCGATGCCGATCCGCTGGCGCTGGCCGCCGGAGAACTCCCGCGGAAATCGGGTCATCGCTTCACGCGGGAGCCCGACCTGCTCCAGCAGATCGCCGACGCGGGTGTCGATCTCCCGCCGACCGGACGCGAGCCGGAAGTTGACCAGCGGCTCGGCGATGATGTCGCGCACCCGCATCCGCGGATTGAGGCTCGACATCGGGTCCTGGAACACCGCCTGGATCTGCGCGCGCAGCGGGCGCAGCTGCGGCGAGGGCATGGCGTCGATCCGCCAGCCGTCCAGCCAGACCTCCCCCGCCGTTGGCCGCTCCAGGCAAAGGATCAGGCGCCCGAGGGTCGACTTGCCGCAGCCACTCTCGCCGACGACGGCGAGCGTCTCGCCCGGCCAGATCGACAGCGTCACGTCGTCCACGGCGCGCACTTTGGTCTGGGCGAGGCCAAGGCCGCCACCGCGGGCGGCGAAGTGTTTCTTCAGCCCGTAGACATCGAGGATCGCGTTCATGCCGCGACCGCCAGGTGGCAGGCGACAAGGCGTCCCTCGCCGGTGGCCCGCAGTTCCGGCCGAACCTCCAGGCAGCGTGGTTGAACGCAGGGGCACCGCGCCGCGAACGCGCAACCGCGACGAACGGCGCCGGCCTGCGGCGCCGTTCCCGGAATCTCCGCCAGCCTGCGCCGCGCGCCGGCGCGGGCGGCGCCGACCACCGTGCGCGCGCCCAGCAAGCCCTGCGTGTACGGGTGCGCGGGACG
>DATHNU010001123.1:0-6589 GCA_035485695.1 Reyranella sp.
TGAGCAGCCCGTTCGGCTTTGCCGACTTCCTGTCCGGCGATGCCGCGGTGCGCGTCGCGCGGCCGGTCGCGGTGGCGGAGACGGCGGACGCGCAGAACGACCAGACCGCCATCGTGCGGCTGCGCCAGGACGGCCAGGACAACACGTCGATCACCTTCTACCGGGTCGACGATCTCAACGGCACGATCAACGGGATGCATCCCGGCGATGCCGGCTATCAGGCGGCCTTGCAGAGCCGCGCCTACCAGATGACGACGGGCGGCACGTCGCTCGGCGGGCCGGGCTACGGCAACTACGAGCAGACCGGCCTGCAGCACGTGAACGCGGGTGACCTCGTCGCCATGCAGCTGACCAACAACACCCACGGCGACACCTACTCGGGCTTCGCCCATGCCAACGAGGTGGTGAACGGCCAGCCGGTCGGCCATCTGTGGAACTACGGCCTCAACACCTGGGGCTGGGAAGACACCTATGGCGGCGGCGACCGCGACTACAACGACCTGATCGTGCAGCTCGACTTCACCAGCGCCGCAGGCCATGGCTGGATCGCGTAGTTCCTGCGGACCGCGGGCATCTCAAAGAATCAGAACGAGGCTTCGACCGTGCCGAGGCCCGAAAATTCACCGCGCGCGTGCGTGCCCGGCGGAAAATAGCGCAGCCCCGTCCACGAACCGGTGGTGATCGCCTGGCCTTTGCGGATGCCGCCGCGCCGGCGCACGGCGTGGTCGATCATCCAGGCGAGCGGACGCACGGGATCGACGGCGCCCAGCCCGCCGCGCTGATCGACGACGATATTGCCGTCGATGACCAGCCTCACCTGCAGGTCCGGCCAGTCGAGCCGCGCCCAGTCCTTCACGCCATCGCCCACGACCAGCGCGTGGTTCATCTGGTTGTCGGCCAGAAGCCATTCCGAATCGACGTGCTTGAAATCGGCGAGCCGCGTATCAACCACCTCCATGCCGACGAAGGCATCGCCCACGGCGGCCAGCGCCTCCTCGCGGCCCACGGGCTTATCGCGCGCCGCGATGTTGCGCACGATGTGGAAGGAGATCTCGATCTCGACGCCGATCATGTGCATCGCCTTGCCGTCGAAACGCGCCGGCGACTTCACCAGCGCGCCGGCCAGCAGCGGCGCCGGATTGGGTTCGGCGGTGGGCGTGCGCGCGCCGACCTTCCAGCCGGCGACGCGCCCGGTGGCGGCCGCCACGCCGTCCTGGATGGCATAGACCGCATCGCGGTCGGGCAAGGCGAAGGGTGGCGCCACCTGGCTGCGGGAGCGGCGCGCCTCGAGGAGGCTCTGCACGGCGTGGGAAATATCGACGGTCATGCTAAGCTTTCGCAAACGATCGAAGAACCGGAGGGACAATGCCCTATGCCAGCGGGCGCGTCATTCACGACGCCGATGCGCACATCATGGAAGTGCCGGGCTTTCTCGAGGAGCATCTCGAGGCCAGGTATCGCGCCCAGGTGACCGATACAGTGCTGTTCCCGCACGACCGCGGCCGCGGCCTGCACCGTCTGCGCCCCGATTCCCGCAAGGCCGGTGCGGACAACGCGCCAGACTTCGACGAATCCCAGATCATGCTGCGAAAGAACTGGGATGCGCTCGGCTCCTACGCCAAGCATGACCGGCCACGTTCCATCGATCTTCTGGGCTTCGCCAGCCAGCTCATGTTCACCTCGGCGCTGCTCAATTTCTCCTCGCTGCTCGAAGCTAAAGGCGACGTCGATCTGATCTACGCCGTGGCGCGCGCCCATACCCGCCACATGGTGGAATTCTGCGCGGTCGACAAACGCCTGCTGGCGACCGGCTACGTGCCGCTGGCCGATTTCGAGCGCACCGCGCGGGCCGCGCGCGAGGCCATCGCGCTCGGCGCCAAGGCGCTGCTGATCCCGTCGCGCTGCCCGGACAACCACTCGCCCAGCCATATCGGCTTCGATCCGCTATGGGCTGCCGCCCAGGAGGCCGGCCTGCCGATCGTGTTCCATGTCGGCGGCGGCGGAAAGCTTCTCGAGGAGGCTTACTTCAACAACGGCCTGCCGCCGGTGCCGGACTTCCACGGCGGCGACGACAATTTCAAGTCGATCGACTACATGGCCATCGCCTATCCGCCGATGAAGGCGCTGACGGCGCTGATCGTCGATCGCGTGCTCGACCGGTTTCCCCGCCTGAAATTCGGCGTCATCGAGCAGGGTGCCTCGTGGGTGCCGGGCTGGATGCGCAACATGGATTCGGCGCACACCGCCTTCTACAAGAACGAGGAGCGGCTGCAGAAGATGTCGCTGAAACCCAGCGAGTTCGTACAGCGCCAGGTCCGCGTCACGCCCTACCCGCACGAGGATGCCGGCTGGATCATCGCCAACGCGGGCGACGGGATCTGCCTCTTCTCGTCCGACTACCCGCATGTCGAGGGCGGCCGCAATCCCATCAAGCGCTTCGAGGCTTCCATGGCGGCGGCCGGCACCAGCGAGCGCCAGAAGCAGGGCTTCTATTGCGACAATTTCGTCGACCTGATGGGCGCGGGCCTGGCGCCCGAGCTGAGGGCCGCGGCATGAGCGGGTACACGACGCTGCTCACCGAGCGCACCGGGCCGGTGCTGACGATCACGACCAATCGGCCCGAGGTCCTGAACGCCCAGAGCCGCATCCTGCTGGAGGAGCTCGACGACGCCTTCCTGCGCGCGGTCGACGACGAGGCGGTGCGGGTGATCATCCTGGCCGGCGCCGGCAAGCATTTCTCGGCCGGCCACGATCTCGGCAGCCCGCAGGAGATGGAAGACCAGAAGAAGAAGACGCTCGAGCCCGGCTTCAGGGGCGAGTATCGACGGCTATGGGAGCGCTTCTTCGAGAACACCATGCGCTGGCGCGACCTGCCCAAGCCCACCATCGCCCAGGTCCAGGGCTACTGCATCATGGGCGGCATGATGATCGCGTCGGCCTGCGACCTCATCATCGCCAGCGACGACGCGCAGTTTGCCGACCGTGCCGTGAAGTGGGGCGGCGCGCATGTGCAGTATTTCTCGATGCCGTGGGACTTCGGGCCGCGCAAGACCAAGGAGTACCTCTTCACCGGCCAGTTCATCAGCGCCGCCGAGGCCGAACGGGCCGGCCTGGTGAACCGCGTGGTGCCGCGGGCAAAACTCGAGGAAGAGACGATGGCGCTCGCCCAGCAGATCGCCGAGCGCGATCCCTTTGCGCTGAAGCTCGCCAAGGCGTCGGTCAACGAGACGCAGGACGCGCAGGGTTGGCGGGCCGCGATGGAGAACGCCTTCAAGAACTACATGCTGACCATCCCGCATCGCATCGAGATGGGCACCTACGGCCCCAAGGCCCGCGAAAAGGCTCCGAAGGACCGGTTCGCCGTCTTGAACAAGAAGACTTCGTAGTCACCCTGGGCGCAGCGAAGGATCTCATGCCGGTGGCAAGCAGCCATGAGTCCTTCGCTTACGCTCAGGACGACGTGATTTCGTTATGCCGCGCGGCGCTTGCGCTCGGCCATCTCGACGCCCATCGCCTGGGCGACGGCGGGACGCGCCAGGTGCCTGGCGTGATAGGCGGCGATCGTCGGCCACTTCTTGAGGTCGACGTTCAGGAAGACGAACCAGTTCAGCAGGGTCACGAGATAGGCGTCGGCCACGGTGAACTTGTTGCCAACAAGGAATTCGCCACTGCCCAGGCGCCGGGCGAGATAATCGAGCGTCGGCTCGAAAAGCTTGCGTGCGGCTTCCTTCGTGGGCTCCGCCGCATTGGGGTTGAAGACGTTGGCGAAGATGCGCTTGTGCACCTCGGTGGAGAGGTAGTTCAGCGTGTCGATGAGCTGGTAGCGCTCGAGGCTGCCCCAAGCCGGTGCCAGCCCGGCTTCGGGCTTGCGGTCGGCCAGGTACTGCAGCACCGACGGCCCCTCGTTCAGCACCTGCCCATCGTCGAGCCTGAGCGCCGGCACGTAGCCCTTGGCCGAGATCGCGTAGTAGTCGCCGCCATCGTCGGTCTTCTTGTTCTCGACGAAGCGGAGCTTGACCGGCAGGCCGGCCTCGAGCGCCGTGATGTGCGAGGCGAGCGAGCAGGCCATCGGTGAGGCGAAGAGTTCCATCACATCCTCCTTGTTTTTGTGCGATACAGTACAGAAAGGCAAAGGGCCGAGGGCGTCAAGGATAATTATGCGAACCAGTACAGAAATAACGAAACGGTCACGCGGCCGGCCGCGCACCTTCATTCCCTCGGAGGTACTTGACCGCGTGCGCACGGTGTTCATGGCAAAGGGCTTCGCCGCCGCCTCGCTCGACGAGCTGGCTGCCGCCTCGGGCCTCAACCGCCCGAGCCTCTACGCCGCCTTCGGCGACAAGGAGCAGCTCTACATCGCGACCCTGCGCTTCTACGGCGCCCGCAGCGTCGAGGGCCTCGAGGAGATCCTGGCCGGACCGGGCACGATCGAGCAGCGCCTCGGCAAGGTCTACAAGGCCGCGATCGATCTCTATACGGCGCCACCGCACCGGCCGGGCTGCATGATCGTGGGCACCGCGGCCGTCGAATCGCCCAGCCATCCGAAAATCGCCGCGGTCGCCAACGAGCTTCTGGCGGCGATCGAGAAGAGCCTGGAGCGCGCCTTCGCGGCGAGCGGTCTCGCCCGGAAGCCTTCTCCTGCCGCCCGCGCCCACATGGCCGGCGCCATCCTGTACGCCATCGCCATCCGCGCCCGGCTCGGCGCCAAGGCCGCCGACCTCAAGGCCTTCGCCACCTCGATGGTGCCGGCCATCTGCGCATGAAGATGTGATAGGTTGCGGCGGTCATTGGGAAAGGCTGGTTCGTGAGCAAAGTAGAGGGGGATGCCTATCCGTGGAGTGGCGGCTTTCGCACGCTCACCGAGGAATACGACTACCGGATCGACGACATCGAGGGCGAGGTGCCGCCGGGTCTGCGCGGCACGCTGTATCGCAACGGCTCGGGCCGCAACGATCTCGGCGGCGAGTGGTTTCCCCACTGGTTCGACGGCGACGGCATGATCTCGGCCATCCGCTTCGACGATCGCGGCATCCACTACTGCAACCGCTACGTCGCGACCGAGAACTATCGCGACGAGACGCGCGCCGGCCACATCGTCAACCGCGGCTTCGGCAAGCAGCGACAGGGTGGCATGCTGGGCAACGCGTTCCGCCAGCCGGCCAATGTCTCAAACACGTCCATCGTCATGCAGGGCGACCGGTTGCTGTCGCTGTGGGAAGGCGGTCCGCCGTTCGCCGTCGATCCGGTCACGCTCGACACGCGCGGCCTCGAAACGTTCGGCGGCACGGTAAAGGCCTTCTCGGCCCATCCCAAGATCGACCCGCAGACTGGCGAGCTATTCAATTTCGGCATCGACTACGGCGCCAGGACCACGCTCACCCCCTATCGCATCGATAAGGGAGTCGTGACGCGCCTGCCGCCGGTGACGCTGCCTCATGCGTTCATGAACCATGACTTCGTGCTCACGACCCGCTACCTGGTGTTCTGCCTCGGGCCGATCATCTTGTGGAAGCGTCCCTTCGTGCTGGGGCAAAAGAGCTTCGACCACGCTCTGTTCTGGGACAACCGGATACCAACCCTGATCCTGCTCGTGCCGCGCGACGGAAGCGGCAAGCCGCGCATCATCGAGACCGACGCCTTCTTCCAGTTCCACTTCGCCAACGGCTTCGAGGAAGATGGCGCGCTGGTTCTCGACCTGGCGCGCTATCCCGACTACCACACGATCGGCCAGGCGCTGCGCGACTACTGGCAATCGAAATGGCCGAGCGACGGCATGGCGGCGCTCACCCGCCTGCGCATCGATCTGGCGACCGGAAAGATCGAGAGCAGGACCTACGACAGCGGCACGGCCAACGAATTCCCGCGCATCAATCCGGCCTACTCCGGCAAACACCAGCGCTATGCCTACATCGCCTGCAACCCGTCCGACCGGAAAATTGGCCTGCAGCAGCAACTCGCCCGCGTCGATCTCCAGACCGGCGCCGTGGTACGGCACGATTTCGGTCCGGGCGGCTACCCGGGCGAGCCCGTCTTCATCGCCACGCGCCAAGGCGGGGCCGAGGACGATGGCGTCGTGGTGAGCCCGGTCTACGACGCAGCGCGCGGCCGTACCGACATCGTCGGCCTTGACGCCCGCGACCTCGCGGCGCGACCGCTCTTCGTTGCACCGCTCAAGCATCACGTGCCGTTCTCACTTCACGGCACCTTCGCGCCGGCGAGCCAGGGTCCGGGCTAGGGTCGATCCAGTCGACACAGCGGGGAGAAACAAGCAATGCCCGCCATGATCTCGCGACGCCGTTCCGTCATGGGCGGAGCGACCGCTTGCGCCGTCACCTCATGGCTGGCCGCCGCCCGACCGGCCCTCGCCGCCGATCCGGACATGGGCCTCAGGACGCCGCTGCCGGCGCAAGTCCCGATGACCGAGGGAATTGCCGATCTCGGCAACGTGAAGCTCTGGTACTGGGACACCGGCGGAGCGGGCGAGGTGGTGGTCTTCCTCCATCCGGGCTCGGGCAGCGCCGAATTCTTTCCCTATCAGCAACCGGTCTTCGCCAAGGCGGGCTATCGCGTGATCTGCTACTCGCGCCGC
>DATHNU010001124.1:0-5971 GCA_035485695.1 Reyranella sp.
GGGCGCCTCGGCATCACAGCCGGCGCCTCGGCGCCCGGCCTGCTGGTCGACGAGCTGGTCGCCGCCTGCCGCGAACGCTTCGATGTCGCGGCCGAGGAAGTGCGCACGACGGAGGAAAGCGTCGTGTTCAAGCTGCCGCGCACGCTGATGGCGTAAAGGGTGGCGTGATGGCGGTCTATACAGAAGTCGGCGACACCGAGCTCGAAGCCTTTCTTGCCGAATACGACATCGGCGAGGCGGACTCCTTCAAGGGCGTGGCCGAAGGCGTCGAGAATTCCAACTACCTGCTGACCACGACGCGCGGCCAGTACTTCCTCACGCTCTACGAGAAGCGTGTCGATCCCCGCGACCTGCCGTTCTTCCTCGGCCTGATGGACCATCTGGCAACCCACGGCATCACCTGCCCCCAGCCGATCCACGGCCGCGACGGCAAGGCGCTGCGCACCCTGGCCGGCAGGCCCGCCGCGATCACGACCTTCCTGCACGGCCTGTGGCCGCGTCGCATCGCGCTCCATCATTGCGCGCCGGTCGGCGAGGCTCTCGCGGCGCTGCACGTTGCCGGCCGGGATTTCGCACTGAAGCGGCCCAATGCGCTGTCGGTCGCCGGCTGGCGGCCGCTGTTCGACGGTTCGCGACGCCATATCGACAACAGTCTGGCGCAGGAACTCGAGAGCGAACTCGACTTCTTCGAGAAGAACTGGCCCTGCGACCTGCCCGCCGGCGTGATCCATGCCGATCTGTTCAACGACAATGTGCTCTTCCTGCACGACAAGCTGTCAGGCTTGATCGACTTCTACTTCGCCTGCAACGACGCCTTTGCCTACGACGTCGCGATCTGCCTCAACGCCTGGTGCTTCGAGGCCGACAAGTCGTTCAACGCGACCAAGGCGCGCGCGCTCCTGCAGGGCTACGCCAAGGTGCGGCCTCTCGATGACCGCGAGCGCAGCGTACTGCCGCTGCTGGCGCGCGGCGCCGCCCTGCGCTTCCTGCTGACGCGTCTCTACGATTGGGTGCACACGCCGGCCGACGCCCTGGTGAAGCGCAAGGACCCGCAGGAATACCTCGCCAAGCTGCGCTTTCATCGCGGCACTGCCTCGATCGCGGATTATGGACTGTGAGCCCGAGAACCGTAAGCGATCGCAGCGAGGTCGAGATCTTCACCGACGGCGCCTGCAGTGGAAACCCCGGACCGGGCGGCTGGGGCACGATCCTCCGCATCAAGAAGGCGGAAGGGGAAAACCGCGAGCGCGAACTCTCCGGCGGTGATCCGGCCACCACCAACAACCGCATGGAGCTGATGGCGGCCATCCAGGGGCTGGAGGCGCTGAAGCGGCCGTGCCGCGTGCGCCTCTTCACCGACAGCATCTATGTGCGCGACGGCGTCACCAAGTGGATCCACGGCTGGAAGAAGAACGGCTGGCGCACCGCCGACAAGAAGCCGGTGAAGAATGTCGAGCTGTGGCAGCGCCTCGACGCCGCGCGCGCACCTCACGAGGTCGACTGGATCTGGGTGAAGGGCCACAGCGGCCATGCCGAAAACGAACGCGCCGACCAGCTGGCGCGGGACGAGATTCAGAAGCTGAGGTAGGACTCAAAGCTGGGGGCGCGCCATTCCAGTGGCGCGATCATGCCACTCCAATGGCGCGATCATGCGTCATGAGAAGACGCGCCACTGGAGTGGCGCGCCCCCAGCGCTCAGCCGCGCTTCGGCTGGGTCGGCACGGGCCTCTTCTCGACCGGCTTTTCATAGACCAGATCGAAGTTCTCGCGCGCGCCGTCACAGGGATTGTCGCCTTCCGCCAGGCGCCATACCTGCGACTTGCCGGAGCGGCGGAAATTGAGAACGCCGCCCACCTTGCAGGGCACGCCCTTCTCGACCTTGGCGATGCGGAAAGCGACCTCGCCGCGGATCTGCACGTGGCCGGCCGAGATGCGCTCGACGACGCCATCGATCGACGCCCAGTCACCCTCGGTGCCGGGCGCCACGCTGTCGATACGGCCCTTCACGACCCAGAGGTTGCCCTGTCTGGTGACCGCGACGTCACCGGGCTTGGCGCCCTTTATCCTGGCGTAGCGTCCCCACACGATCTTGCGGGCGTCGGCGAAGAGCTGGGCTTCGGTCTCCGAGGCGATTTCGGTGCGGTCGATCTTGGGCGCGCTGGCCGGCAGCGGCGAGGACAGGCCGCCGAGCGGCGCACCCTGCTGGACCGTCGGCGCCTGCTCCGGCGGCGGTGCCGGATAGAAGGAGGATGGCGGCTGCGGGGCCTGGGCCAGAACGGGCGCCGTCGCCAGAAGCGCGGCGATCACGAGGGCGATCGACGATGGGATTCGGTTCATTCCTGTGGCTCTTACATCAGTGATGGGACGGACGCTACCGCTTGCCGCCGCCCTTCGGGGCGACCGGCGGCGGCGCATCGGCCGGTGGCGGGACAGACTGCTCGCCACGCAGGCCGGCCTGGGCGCGCCGGGCCGCGGCCGAATCCGGCGGCACGAGGCGCAGCACCCTGTTGAAGTCGTTGTTGGCCTGGGTGCGCTCGCCGAGCACGAGATTGGCAAAGCCGCGCTCGAGCAGTGCCTCGGAATGATCCGGCGCGATCCTGAGCGCATGCGCCGCATCGTCGAGCGCGCGCGGCGCTTTGCCCGCGTTGCGCCAGCCCGCGGCCCGCAGCACGAGGGTCTCGACGTCGTTGGGCCGCAGGATCAGCGCGCGGTCGAAATCGGAGATGGCGCGCGGCCAGGCGCGCATGGCGGCGTAGCTCAGTCCACGATCGACCCACAGGTCGGGGTCGTTGCGCTTGAGGTCGATGGCGCGGCTCTGCGCTTCGGCCGCCTTGTCGGCCGCGCCGGCTTCGATGAAGGCCTGGCCGGCCTGGCCCCACAGCTCGGCGCGCAGACCGGGACGATCGCTGCCCATGTCGCGGGCGATCGCCTCGAACTGGACCGCCGCCTGCCCGTAGCGGCCGGCCTCGAACATGGCGACAGCCACGCAATGGCGCGCCGCCAGGCCGCCGCCTTCGCCGTGCCACTTCTCGGCAACCGGCAGCGCCTTGAGCGGCTCGCTGCGCGCCAGAGTCATGCACTCGTCGTAGCGCTTGAGGTGATCGGGCGCGCTGTCGAGCGGGCTGAGGGGAACGAGCGAGCCGAGACCCTGCGCAGCGGGGCCTTGCGAAGGCGGGCGCTGCGCGGCTGCGGGTAACGCGGCGGCAAGCGCCAACAGCAAAGGCAAGACCTGGCGAGACAACAACATCCTTGAAAAGAACCGCGCCGCGATGATCCTGACAAGATGACAGAGCGTCTTTTCATCTTCGGCCTGGGTTACAGCGGCCTTGAAATCGCCAGACTCGCGAAGGCCGCCGGCTGGAACGTGGCCGGCACCTGCACCAGCGAGCAAAAGGCCGCGAGATTGCGGGCCGACGGCATCGAGGCGCACCGCTTCGACGGCACCGCGGTGCTGCCGGCCGAGGCGATGGACGGCGCCTCTCACGTGCTCTGCACAATTGCCCCCGGCATCGCAGGCGATCCCGCGCTCAGGACCTGCTCCAGGCTGCTGAGGCGCGCACGCTGGCTCGGCTATCTTTCGACGACGGGGGTCTACGGCGACCATGGCGGCGCCTGGGTCGACGAGGAGACGCCCGCCAGGCCCGGCCAGCCGCGCAGCCTCTCACGCCTCGCCGCCGAACGCGCCTGGCAGGCGCTGGGGCTGGAAGCGGGCGCGGCCGTCGACGTCTTTCGGCTGCCCGGAATCTACGGCCCCGGTCGCAGCGCGGTCGACCAGGTGAAGGCCGGCACGGCACGACGCATCGACAAGCCGGGCCAGGTCTTCTCGCGCATTCACGTCGAGGACATCGCCGGCACGGTGCTGATGGCGATCACCGGCGTGCACGCCGGCGCCGTCTACAACGTGGCAGACGACCTGCCGGCTTCGAGCAGCGACGTGGTCGCGTTCGCCTGCGACCTGCTGGACAAGCCTGTGCCGCCCGCCATTCCGTGGGAGCAGGCAGAACCCACGATGAGCACCATGGCGCGCTCGTTCTACACCGAGACCCGACGCGTGAAGAACGACAGGATCAAGAAGGAGCTGGGCGTCGTGCTGCGCTATCCGACCTATCGCGAGGGCCTTCGCGCCATCGCTGCGGCGGCATAGCCACGTACTGGCGCACGACATTCGATCAAAAAAAGCCTGTCATCCCGAGCGCAGCGAGGGACCTTTAAGGCTGCAGTAAAGGTCCCCCGCTACGCTCGGGATGACAACCATGGCGTAACGACCGCTGTCCGTCGCCAACTAAGGCAGCAGTTCCTCGACAGTCGCGATCAGGCGCGCGATGTCAGCCGGGGTGCTGAGCCGGTGATCGCCGCCCTTGATCAGCGCCGTGATCACTTCGGGTGCCTCGAGATGCGCCGCGATCTGCAGGGAATATTCCCACGGCACGTCGGGATCGCTCTGGCCATGCAGCAGGCGCACCGGACAGGGCAGCGACAGCTTCTTGTCGAGGAGAAGATGGTTGCGCCCTTCCTCGATCAGCTTCCAGGTGAAGACCGAGGGCTCCGGCGAATATTGCGACGGCCGCTCCAGCCTGCCGTCGCGCTCGAGACGGGCACGGTCCTCAGGCGACAGGCCTTTCAACAACATGCATTCGGTGAAATCCGGCGCGGCGGCGATCAGCACCAGCCCGGCCAGGCGTTCGGGACGCGCGCGCGCCACCAGAAGCGACAGCCAGCCGCCCATACTCGAGCCCACGAGCACCAGTTTCCCGGTGGTGAGGCGATCGATGACGGCCAGCGAATCGTCGAGCCAGCGGCCGATCGTGCCGTCCTCGAAGCGGCCCGACGATTGTCCGTGACCGAGATAGTCGAAGCGCAGGTAGGCGCGGCCGGTCGTCCTGGCCCAGGCTTCGAGCGCGATGGCCTTGGTGCCCGTCATGTCGGAGCGGAAGCCGCCCAGGAACGCCACCGTCGGCGCGCGGCCCGGCGTGGTCGCATAGGCGACGGTGTTGCCGTCGGGGCGCGGCAATCGCTGCACTTTGGCGTGGTCGTTCATGCCATATTACCTGCCACAGCAACAAACCCACTGCCAAGCTCACGTGCCTGCTCCGACGCTCCTGCAAATCGTTCCGACCCTGGCCGGCGGCGGCATCGCGCGCGCCACGCTCGACGCGGCGCAAGCCGTGATCGCGGCCGGCGGTTCGGCCATCGTCGCCTCGCCGGGCGGCGCCCTGGTGCCCGACCTGCTGCGGCTGCGCGCCACGCACCTCGAGTTGCCCGAGAGCCGCCATCCGCTTTGGCCGCGCCTCACTTTGCCGCGCAAGCTCGCCGCCAGCCTGCGCGACGCCCGCGTATCGCTGATCCAGGCTCGCTCACCCGCCACCGCGTGGGTGGCGCATGCGCTGGCTCGCCGGCTCGAAATCGCCTGGATCGCCACGCTGCATCTGCCGTTCATGGCCAAAAGCCTGGCGAGCCGCTTCATCGAGCGTCGCCAGGTGCGCGCCGATGCCGTGATCGCCGTGTCGGAATACGTCGCGCGCGATGCGCTGCAGCACTTCCCGGCGCTGGACGGGCGGCTGGAGACCCTTCCTCCCGGCATCAATTTCGACCGTTTCGATCCGGCGATCGTACGCGCCGATCGCGTGATCAGGCTGGCCGGCGAACTCCGTGTGCCCGATGGCAGCCACCTCATTCTTTGCCCGGCACGTTTCGACGAAGACCGCGGTCAGAAGATCCTGATCGAGGCGGTGAAGCGACTGGGCCGCGACGACGTGTTCTGCCTGCTGCTGGGCTCGTCGGGAGAGGCCACGCCGTTCGAGAAGGAACTCGAACGCCGGATCGAGGCGGCCGAACTGCACGGCCGGATGCAGATCGGCCCCTATGTCGAAGACATGCCGGCGGCCTACATGCTGGCCGACGTTGTGGTGGCGACCGGGGGCAACCGCCAGGGCTTCAGCCGCGCCCTGGTCGAGGCACAGGCGATGGGTCG
>DATHNU010001125.1:0-5818 GCA_035485695.1 Reyranella sp.
CTGCCCTACTTCAAGCGGGCCGAGGACAACGCGCGCGGCACCGACGAATTTCACGGCACCGGCGGGCCGCTGAAGGTGAGCGACCATCGCTGGCAGCCGACGCTCGCCAAGGCGATGCATGAGGCCGCGGTGCAGGCCGGCATCCCGGCCAATCCGGACTTCAACGGCGCCACCCAGGAAGGCGTCGGCTATTACCAGACCACCATCAGCAAGGCGCGGCGATGGTCGAGCGCCCGGGCGTATCTCGCCGGCGCACGGCAGCGCAAGAACCTGACGATCGCCACCGGCGCGCATGCGACGCGCGTGCTGATCGAGGGCGGCCGCGCCACGGGCGTCGAATACCGCACGCTTGGCTCCGCAGGGGTCGGCCTCGTGACGGCGCGGGCGACGCGCGAAGTCATCGTCTCGGGCGGCGTCTACGGCTCGCCGCAGCTTTTGATGCTCTCCGGCCTCGGGCCGGCGGCGCATCTGAAGCAGCACGGCATCGCGGTGATCAAGGACATGCCGGGCGTCGGTAGCCACCTGCACGACCACTTCAACACCTATGTCGCCTTTCGCTGCGCGCAGCCCGTGACGATGAACGACCTTGTAAACAGCCTGCCGCGCCGCATCCTGGCGGGCGCGCAATATGCGCTCGGCCGCACCGGGCCGCTGGCCAGTATGGGCCTGTATGTCGGCGCACTGGTGCGCAGCGACCGGCGGCTGGAGCGCCCGGACCTGCAGATCAACATGTTCGCCTGGGCGATCAAGGACCGGAATCGGTTCGGCGTCGTGCCGCAGCCCTTCTCGGCGTTCGGCCTCAGCCCGGTGCATCTCAGGCCCGATGGCCGCGGCACGGTACGGCTGAAATCCGCCGACCCGCTGGCCGCGCCTGAGATCCGTTTCAACTTCCTGAAGAGCAGCTATGACTACGAGGCGATCATCCACGGCATGAAGATCTGCCGCGAGATCGCCCGGCAGCCCGCGCTGAAGCCATTCGTCGTCGAGGAGATCCTGCCGGGGCCCGCGGTCACCGGCGACGCCGAGCTCAGGGCCGACATCCGCGCGCGTGGCGTCTCGAATCTGCACCCGGTGGGCACGTGCCGCATGGGCCGTGAGGCCGATGCGGTGGTCGATCCCCAGCTGCGGGTCCATGGCATCGCCGCCCTGCGCATCGCCGACGCCTCGATCATGCCGTCCATCGTGGCCGGCAATACCAATGCCCCCACGATCATGATCGGCGAAAAGTGCGCCGACATGGTGCGCGGGACGGCGTAAGCACCCTCCTCTATTCAATTGCGCTGCAATTAGTCGAAGGCGTGGTCACAACATTGCCACACCCCGGCGAGCCCTACTGGTGGAATATGCAGCCGGAGCTTCCCACAACCCCAGCTTGCTCCAATCAACCGGGCGCACTGTCCCGGTCGATCAAAGGCCCGCCCAGACCCCCAAGCCGGGCGGGCCTTTTTTCGCCCCCGCTCAGCTTGCAGGCCCCTCGTTTTCCAGCGCGTCGACGACGGCCCAGGTCTTGGCGCCGACCACGCCATCCACACCAAGCTCGGATTTCTGCTGCAGCAGCTTCACCGCCTGCTCGGTCGTGGCGCCGAAGCGGCCGTCGACGCCGCCCATGTTGAAACCCACCGCGCTCATCCTGCTCTGCAAACGGCGGACCGGCAGTCCGCTCGAGCCCAGCCGCAGCACCGGCTCGCTCTGGTCGGCTTCATCGATGTTGATCCAGGTCACACGGCCGACGATTCCGTCCGCCGTGATTTCTCGGGCCGTCTGGAAGGCTTTCACGGCGCTTTCCGTCCTCGCGCCAAAGACGCCGTCGATCGATCCGGGATCGTAGCCCAGGGTCTTGAGCGCCTGCTGCAGGTCGCGCACCGCGGGGTCACTCGACCCGCGCTTCAGCACCGGTTCGGCCATGATGAGTCCCTCCGCTACACCGTCGTCAATTCCGCCAGGGACGCCAGAGTGGCGCCCGCTCCGCCCGCCGGCACCCACCATGTCCGGGGGCCGACCGCGCCGTCGTCCGGCAGCGCATGCTGCGCCTGGTAGGCTTTCACGGCGGCTTCGGTGCGCGGGCCGAATTTTCCGTCCACCGCACCCGGATCGGTCGGCGCGCCGGCGCCGCCGAACTTGAGCAGGCCCTTCTGCAGGCCGCTCACCGCACCGCCCACCCCGCCGCGTCGCAGGAGCGGCGTATCGGAATCCGCCGGCAGGCGCTTCCAGGTGTCGTCGCCGATCACGCCATCGGCCACCAGCCCCTCGCTTTGCTGAAAGGCAATCACGGTATTCCTGGTGACGGCGCCGAACACGCCGTCGATCTGGTCGAAACCCAGCGTCTTCATCATGACGAAGATTGTCTGGGCGCGTTGGACATCCCGTCCGAGCGCGCCGACCGCAAGCCTGGGACCACTGTTCATGGCGTTCCTCCTGGGGAGGCGTGGACGGCATCAGCTGTCGCTCGAGAAATAGCAGAAGGGCGCCCGGTGACTGTGACTTTCCGCACCGCCAAGCCATAGTGGCTGTTGGTGATCCCGAGCGAGGTGATCGCCTCAGGGCGCGAGCGGCGCCAGGGCCTGGCGCAACGACACGCTGTCGATCTGCATCAGGCCGCTGAACGGCCGGTACAATTCTAGGATGAGGAAGATCGCCCCCGAGGCCGACAGCGCGATCACCGCGAGGGCGGCGAAGGCCGTCGGGTTGAGCGGCGAGAACAGGCAGAAGCTCGCGAACAGTACGTAGAGCCAGAAGACCAGCACGACCAGGAAGGGCAGCGGCATGCGCGTGCTGGATTGCTCGTGCAGGATCAGCCGCGTCTGAAGGATCGTATTGGCGAGTTCCAGAGCCTGATTGCGAATGGCACGCTGGGACTCCGTCGTCGGCGACAAGGCTGCAATCGTCCGGTAGGTGGTGTGGCCCGCGACAGTCGCGGCAAAAGGTTTGTTCTGTTTCGTCGTCCCATCATCCCAGATGCGGTCGATCATGTCGGGCAGCACCGTGCGCAATTCCTCGCGCACTGGTCGCGCCTGCGGACCATACTCGTCCAGCAGGTAGTCGAGCATTTCGACCTTGGCGGTCAATTGCCTGATGTCGTCACGCTGGGCGTCGAAGCTGTTCTTCCCCGAATTGATCAGCAGACCGAGGACCAGGCCGGTGACGGTTGCGATCAGGGCGCAGCCCAGCCGGACGATGTCCTTCGCATGGGCGTCGAGGTGATGGTCGGGCAGCAGGCGGCGGAGCAGAACGCCCGACAAGGCACCGCCGATCAAGATGGCGCAGATGATCAGCGACGTTACCGTTGGGCTCACCGTCTCCTCCAGGGTGCCGGGGACCCTCGGGCCTTGCCCGACCGGCCCGCAAGCCCTATCGCGTCTGGAGTCGCCATGCCACAGTCGACGCGATGAAGCTTTCCCGTCGTCGACTCCAGCGTCTTGCCGCGGGCGCCGCCGCGCTGCCGATCGCCGCAAGAATGGCAAGCGCGCAGGCCTGGCCCTCCCGCCCCGTGCGCTGGCTCGTGGGCTATGCGCCGGGCGGCGGCAACGACATCGTCGCGCGCCTGATGGGCCAGTGGTTCTCGGAGCGGCTGGGCCAGCCCTTCGTGATCGAGAACCGCCCGGGCGCCGCCACCAACATGGCGGCCGAGGCGGTCGTGCATGCCGCCCCCGACGGCTATACGCTGCTGCTGGTCGGCCAGCCCAATTCCATCAACGCCACCCTCTACGACTCGCTTCCCTTCAACTTCATCCGCGACATCGCACCGGTCGCCGGCATCATGACCGTGCCGAACGTCATGGTGGTCCATCCGTCGTTTCCGGCGAAGACCGTTGCCGAGTTCATCACCTACGCCAAGGCCAATCCCGGCAAGATCAACATGGCGTCCGCGGGCAACGGCAGCGCGGCCCATCTCGCCGGCGAACTGTTCAGCTTGATGACCGGCATCAGCATGGTCCACGTCCCGTATCGCGGCCAGGCCCCGGCGATCGCCGACCTGCTGGCGGGGCAGGTGCAGGTCCTGTTCGCCACCTCGCCCGCCTCGATCGAGTATGTCAGGAGCGACAAGCTCAGGGCGCTGGCCGTCACCACGGCGGTGCGCGCCGAGGCACTGCGCGACCTGCCGACGGTGGGCGAGTTCGTGGCGGGCTACGAGGCCAGCGCGTGGTACGGCGTCGGCGTGCCGCAGAAGACGCCGGCCGAGATCATCGAGCGGCTGAACAAAGAGACCAACGCCGGCCTCGCCGACCCCAAGTTGAAGGTCCGGCTGGCCGACCTCGGCGGCACCTTGATTCCGGGCTCGCCCGCCGACTTCGGCAAGCTCATCGCCGACGATACCGAGAAGTGGGGCAAGGTCATCCGATCGGCCAACATCAAGCTTTAGGTCGTTATGTTCCGCCAAACATGGCGGATACGCGGCGGCCACGCGCGCGCCACCGGCCGTTGATATTATCGTGAATTGCCGGGAGGGGGCCGGGCGGACTAGCGTCGCCCGCAGTGTTTTTGCCTTTTTGAGGAGCAGGTCATGACGAATGCACTTTCGCCCGATCGTCGCGACTTTTTCGGCCTCGCGCTCGGCGGACTGGCGCTGGGCCTGGCCGCGGTGTCGCCGCGCGCCGTGCGCGCCCAGGCGACAGGCGCCAAGCTCAAGATCGCCACGATCGGCGCCGGCCGCGAAGGCGGTGCGCTCGGCACGCTGTTCGCCAAGGAAGGCCATCCGGTGATGTTCTCCTCGCGCAACCCCGACTCGCTGAAGGATCTGGTGGCCGGCGCGGGGCCGAACGCCAAGGCCGGCACGGTGGCCGAAGCGGTGGCGTTCGGCGACGTCATTGTGATCGCGGTGCCCTACACGGCGATGGAACAGATCGCCAAGGATTACGGTCCGGCGCTCGCCACCAAGCAGCTCGTGTTCGACGTCTCGAACCCGATCCCGCGGCGCGACGGCGAGGATTTCGTCAAAAAGATCAACGACGCGGGCGGCGCCGGCGTCGCCTCGGTCAAGATGCTGCCCGGTGCGCACGTGGTGCGCGCCTTCAACGCCATCGGCTCGGCCGGGCTCGCCAAGGCGGCGCACCGCACGGGCGAGCCGCTGGGCGTGCCGATCACCGGCGACGATCCCAAGGCGATCGAGCTCGCCAGCGCGCTGATCAAGGAGCTGGGCTTCGAGCCGGTGCTGATCGGCGGCTCGGCGAAGGGCAAGTACCTGGTGCCGGGCACGCCGCTGGGCGGCGAGCATACGCCGACCGAGATCCGCAAGATCGCCGCGGACCTGTCGTGAAAGGACGCGCCCGCCAGCCTGGGTCCCTCCGCATTTGAGCCCGCAAGATCCGTCCGCGCCGGTGCCCGGCGCGGCCGCCCCGGCGTTCCGGCTGCTGCAGCGCATCGTCGACGTGCGCCCCGAAGAGGTGCGCGCCGTCGGCTGGTGCTGGCTCTATATCTTCGCGGTGCTGTCGTCCTACTACATCCTGCGCCCGATCCGCGACCAGATGGGCGTAGCCGGCGGCGTCAACAACCTGCCCTGGCTGTTCACCGGCACCTTGGCCGGCATGGTGCTGCTCAACCTGCCGTTCGCCTACCTGGTCAAGAAGCTGCCGCGCAGCCGCTTCATCCCCCTCACCTACCGCTTCTTCGCCCTCAACATCATCCTGTTCGCGATCGCGCTGCGTGTCGCCAGCCCCGAACAGGAGGTCTGGGTCGGCCGGATCTTCTTCATCTGGGCGTCGGTCTACAATCTGTTCGTGGTCTCGGTGTTCTGGCAGCTCAATGTCGACCTGTTCAGCCCCGAGCAGGGCAAGCGGCTGTTCGGCTTCATCGCCGCCGGCGCCACCATCGGCGCGATCGT
>DATHNU010001126.1:0-10446 GCA_035485695.1 Reyranella sp.
GTTGCTTCGTTGACGGTTTCACGCCGACTGTCCTGCGTCAACGTTCAGGACTGGCAGGCGCGATGGGTGGCATGGGCCTGAGCTGCCGCGATCATTCCGGCGGCAGCGGCGCGGGCGGCGACCACGGCGTATCCTGGCTGAAGCCGCATGTCATGAGCTGAGCGGTGCAGGTCCCGTTCGCCCAGCCGCGCACCGCGCCCGTCGCCGCATCGGTCGCGAGAAGGGGCTTGATGTCCTTCTCCAGCTCGACCTCCACACGCACCCAGTCACCGGAGCAGGCGATGATGCGGCGCACCGTCGCCTCCTGGGGATCCGACAGGCCGCCGCCGGACAGATCGACGACGTCGGCCGACTTCTCATCCGGTGTCTGTTTCAGCCTGTTCCGCAGCAGCCATGCCGTCAGCATGTTGCCCGGGACCCAGCCCCGGCCGACATAGGGATGTTGATTCTCAGGCGGTGGATTGACGACGGCGTCGGGATCGGCGTCGACAGGAAGGTCGAGGTTGGGGCCGGCCTCGATCAGAAACCAGCCCTTGCGAAAGCCGATCACTTGAACCGGCGCGCGAATTTTGGCGTCACCGCCAATATTGACGGTCGGCGGCAACAGGCGGCCCAGGACGGCGGCGTTCGTGTCCGGTGCTTCGAGTACGGTGAGGCCGGCTGGATCGCGGTCATTGCTGAGGGCGCCAAAATTGCATTCCGTCACGCCGGCCGGCAGCGGCGACCATGGATAGTCGAACTGCTTCGCGCTGCAGGGATCGTTCTGCTGCGTACAGGATCTGTCGGTCCAGCCGCGCGCTGGTCCGTCGCCCGGAACTGGTTGGCCGGAGGGGGTCTTGAAGCTCACCCCGACCTCGACCTCAAACCACGGCCCGGAACATCCTGTGATGCCGAACCTCAGAGGAGAGGTGTAGGGAGAACCGGGGATGCCGTCATCCGGCGAAATGTCGTTGAGATAGACGACATCGTCGGCTGCGTAACTTGGCGCCTCCTTCAGCGTATCGCGATAGAGATGGGTGGTGATGAACTTGCCTTCGACCCATCCCTGGCCGCTGTAGAGCGGCCTGGAGGCTTCGGGATAATGGGCGCCCTCGATCAGGAACCAGCCATCCTTGAATCCGATCACCCGAAACTGCGCGATCTCCTGGTGCGACTCGGTGAAATCCACGTTTGTGACCTCGACCATGGGAAGATGCCCCAGCACGCGCGCGTCGCTGCGCGGTGCGTCACGGATAACCCGATCCTCTGCGCCGCTGGGATAATGGTTGGTGAACGCGTCGAACTGGCACGTCGTCACGCCGGCCGGCAGCGGCTCGGACGCGGGCGTCTGCGCGTCCGCACGCTCAACCGCGAACGCGCCCAAGCCAAATCCAACAACAAGGATTGTCCAGGCCAACGAGTGCTTGAGCGTCGACATGGCGTCGTGCCGTCGCCTGTCATGCGCTGGGGGCGGCCGGGTCCGTGTCCGCTACCTTGGCCAGGCTGCGAAGCGCGGAAAAGCAAAGACCGGCGACGACAAACCAGATGATGCCGGCGATGACCTTGACCGTCGGTTCGCCGGCGTGGGTTTCCAAAGGGGCCAGGGCGACGCTCAGTACGCCCAAGCCGAGGCCCATCCACTTCAGCAGGTTGAGCTGCCGGCGGTAGGCGGCGAGGAACTTGGGCCGATCGCCGGCGAAGGTCTTGCGCACCCAGCCGTTGCGGATCTTGCTCACCTCGATGGGGATCAGGATGCAAAGGGCAAGCGATGCAACGATGGAGATCAGCTCGATCATCGTGGCCTCCTGGACTCGAGCAGCCTCGAGACACTAAGCCGGAGCCCGCTCGAGGAATGTGCCGGTTGCCACAGAAGTCCGCCAGGACGTGGCTACGATGCAGGTCATGTCGGGAAGGCTCGTTCGCATCCTGAGCGGGGCACTCGCGACCCTGCTCCTTTCGATCGGGACGGCGCGCGCCGATTCCGGCCTCGGGCCCGCCACCGCAGAAAGCACACTGGGCAGCCTGCGGTACAAGTGCGCGCTGCAGGTGACGTGTCCGCTCGGCGAGGGCATGTACGACGCGCTGAAGCGCGCGATCGCCGGCAACCGCGTTGACCAGCTTCTGTTCGGCCTCGCCCTGGTGGATGGCCGGAACGTGCCGCAGGACGAAGCGGCGGGAAAAAGCTGGATCGCAAAAGCGGCCGAAGCGGGCCATCCGGCGGCGGCGGAGTGGATCCAGCACCGGTTGAGGAACGGCGAGGAGGTAGAAGTCGACGAGACCAAGGTTGCGACGGCACTCAAACGCCAGGCCGATGCCGGCGACATCGAATCGATGCGGGTGCTGGCGCCCATGATCATGGGCGGGCGCGGGCTCGCGAAGGATCCGCAAGCCGGCATCGCCCTGCTGCGCAAGGCGGGAGAGCAGAGCAAGGACGGCTATGTCGCCTACCAGATCGCCGAGCTTTTTCTCATCGGCACCAATGGGATGCCCCACGACCACGACGAAGCGATGCGGTGGTACACGATCGCCGCCAGTCGCGGTCATATCTTCTCGATGGAGACGCTGGGCGGCCTGTGGGAGAACGTGCCAATCAACGATCTCGTCGCGGCAATGCGCTCGGGCCAGCCCGACAAGGTCTTCAAGCCCGACATCGTGCAAAGTTATTGTTGGCGCATGCGTGCCGCCCTGATGGGCGGCAGGCTCGCTGAGTACGAACTGGCGCAGATGCTGACGCGTCGCAGCTCGGACAGTCGCGGCAACGTCATCGAGCCGGACCTGGTGGAGGCCGATGTCTGGTTTCGTCTGGGCGCGCGCAGCGCCTCCTACAACAACACACAGGTCCGCGCCCATATCGAGCCGGAGCTCACGACCGCACAGCTCGACAAGGTCAAGCAAAGGGTCGCCGCCTGGCACGACCTGAGTTTCGCTGAGATGAAGGCTATCCCTCTCGCGATCCCCGGCCAGGAAGGCCAGAGCTGCCCGCCGATGCCGCAGCCGTGACGCCGGCTACCACGATGCCACCGTGCGTCAGTGCGGTGGGGCGGCGAGCTTCGGGCCAGGAACAGACATTCTGCTTGCTTTGGGCGTAACTTCGGTGCCTATCCCCGGTTGCCAATGACCTCGGAAAGTGACGTCTCGGCGCGGCGTGTGAATATGACTGCACCTTGGCGCTCGGAAATGTCGCGAGCGGTCGCGAAGTCGGCAATCGCTTCACCCTTGTTGTTCCGGCTAAGCGCCAGCAAACACGCACCGCGCAGGCGATAGATTTCGGGCAGGTAAAATCCAACGCCGGGTTCGTCTATGCCGGCGATAGCGCGATCGAGATGGGCGAGGCCGTCGGCCGGCCTGCCGGCGGCCAGCAGCACCTCGGCGGCCAAGCCAAGATAATATTGCGGAAGCGGACCGACCGTTGTTGCATTGCCGATTTCGGCATCGATCACCCGCGCGGCGTCGGCGATGCCGGAGCCGACCGCCGTCGCCCAGCTGGCAAGCACCAGGCTACTCGCGCGCCACGGCGCCAAACCAAACTTTTCCGCCAGTCCCACCGCGCGACGCGCCGCCGTGAGGGTGGCGTCGCGATCGGCCCCAAGCTGGTGACCGATGCCACAATTGTGCAATGCATGGGCAAGGCTGTTGGGATGGTCGAGCATTTCCGCGAGGGCGAGCGACTGCGCGTAATGTCGAGTGGCCTCCCGTCCGTCGCCCATCAGCTGACAGGCGTTGCCGCCCTGCGAGTGCGCGCAAACCCCCGGATCGTGGCCGCCGAATTCGTGACCGAGGTGACGGTGGCGAGCCATGTCGTACATCTCGACGCCGATGCGGGAACTGTCCAGCGCGTCCAGGACGTCGCCCCTAAAAAAAGCCGTTGACCATCGACAATGGTACGCCTCGAGCAATAGCTCGCCGTCACCTGAGCGTTGCGCGAGCGTCACGAGTTCACCGGCGCGGTCGCGGGCGAGAGACGTCTTGCGTCTGAGATTGGCGTTGATCCAAAGGCCCCATTTGGCCTGGAACGATTTCGCACGGTCCCCCAGCCTCTCGCCGATTTCGCTGGCTCGGGCGTAGGCATCCTCGACCTCTGCACTCTGCAGGCCATGGGCGACTACCGACGCCGACCCGAGCTTGAGCAGAAAATCCAGTTGCCGGCGCATCCCATCTTGCGCTGGCAATGTTTCGGCAAGCTTGAGACCGGTCGAGAAATGCGCGATCGCCTCAGGATAGGCCGAACGGCTCACGGCCAGATCGCCGGCGCGCATGCGATAATCGCAGGCCGGCCCGGGGAGTCCGGCCTCGCCGAAATGATGGGCCAGCAGGTCGGGTTCGCTCGCGCTGATATCGGCGAAATGCTCCTCGAGAGCCTTGGCGATGCGCTCGTGCCATTCGCGCCGTCGCGTCAATAGCAGGCTCTCATAAGCGGCGTCGCGCACCAGCGCATGCTTGAAGCTGAAGCTCCGCTCCAGGCTGCGCTCCTCGGGAAAGACAATTCCTGCCGCAATGAGCTTCGCCAGCTTGGTCTCGAGTTCCTCGGCACTCCGGGAGGTAGCTGCTTCAAGCAGCAGGAAGGAAAATTGTCGGCCTATGACGGCGGCGATCTGGGCCACTTCGCGGGCCTCGCCGAGGCGGTCGAGGCGGGCCATCAGCGAATCCTTGAGGGTTGTCGGCACCGCGCTGTCTTCGCCGGCCGATTCGATGACGCTCTTGGTCAACTCCTCGACGAACAGGGGAACGCCGTCGGTCTTGGCGACGATCGCTGCGACCGTTTCCCTCGATAGACCGTGCTCGGCTGCGAGGCCGACGATCAATCGCGCACACTCCGGGCGACCCAGACGGCCGAGCGTCAACAAGGTCGCCTGCGGCCGCGCCGACCAGGGCGGCACGAAATCCGGCCGCGCGGTCACCAATGCCAGCGATCGTGCGTGGCCGATGCCGTCCGTCAGGCGCATCATCATTTCGAGGGTGGTGGCGTCGATCCAGTGCGCGTCCTCCAGGACTATGAGCACGGGATGGCTCTCGCCCATGCGAAGGAATGTGTCGACGATGAGAGACAGGGTCGATGCCTTCCGTTGAACTGGCGTCAGCGACGACGGCTCCGTCGCTGCGAAGGGAACGGACAAAAGCTCGGCCAGCAGAGGAAGCGCTGGCGTGTCCGAAGCCGTCCGCTTGGCCACCAGAACGCCCAGTTTCTCGATCCGCTCATCCGGCGTGTCCGTTGCGGCGAAGCCCGCTGAGCGACCGAGATACTGGATCACCGGATAGAGAGCGCTGTCGCTGTGATAGGGCGAGCATTGCAAATTGATGCGTGCGTGCCGCTCACCGGCAATCGCCTCTTGCAACGCCTCGATCGAGCGCGATTTTCCAATCCCCGCTTCGCCGATCACCGTGACGATCTGGCCCTCGCCCTGCCGTGCCAGGTGCCAGCGGTCGAGCATCAGCCCCATTTCGTGCGCGCGACCGATCAGCGGCAGATCCCGGCCGGCGCGGATGGCGGCAAAACGGCTTTCGACCGACATTTCGCCTCGCACGCGCCAAGCGGGCACCGGGCGGGCGAATCCTTTCAATTCGTGGTCTCCGGTGTGCTCGAGCTCGAATAACCCACCCAGCAAATGCTGCGTCGCTTCGCTCACGAGAATAGTACCCGATGCGGCAAGGGCCTGGAGCCGCGCGGCGAGGTTGGGCGTTTCACCGACGATGGTGCGCTCTTGCGCGGTGCCGCTGCCGATGATTTCGCCCACCACGACCAGACCAGTGGCAATCCCGATCCGTGCCTGCACCCGTGTGCTGTCCGGCAACTCGATGCCGCCGACTTCCGCCATGATGCCGATCGCGGCACGAACGGCGCGTTCCGCGGCATCCTCGAAGGCGAGAGGAAAGCCGAAATAAGCCAGGACGCCATCGCCCATGAACTTGGCGACGAAGCCGCCGTATCGCCCGATCGCGCCGGCGGTGGCATCCTGATAGCGCCGGATCAAACCCGCGAGGACCTCGGGGTCGACTGTGCCCGATAGCGCCGTTGAGCCAACCATGTCGGCGAATAGGACCGTAACCTGGCGGCGCGTGGCGTCGCCCGAACTCGTCCCGTCCGGGTCGACTGGCTTCGATGGAGCCACCTCGGCGGCGCGCCCGGCAATCGCCTTCAGCAGTCGACGGCGATTCCCCAACGACAGGCCGAGCTGTTCAAGATCATGCTCGCTGAGGTCCGGCAGGATATCGAGATCGATATCGTTCGCCTCGAAGGTGTCGGCATATTGCTCAAGTTTATTGCCGCGCAACCAGTCGCGAAGATCGGTCATGCCGTCAGTTCCCTAATCGCCACTCGCGATGCCCAGCTTGGCACATTAGGTAAATTTAAACAGTTTCCCGACCAACCGACGCGAGCAGCTATTGTCCGGTTTGGGCCAGAAGCTGAAGAGCACGCCTTGAGCAATTGGTGTCCGGTTCTCATCTGAAAGCGGGCATGCGTCGGCGCGGTGGGGTGGCCAGCTTCTTCGGGCCATCAGCGGACTTGGCTGCAGCGCCAAGCCTCATTCGCTGGCGATGTGAGCGCCTTTCTCGGCGACGGAGCGTTTCATCAGCGGCACCACGAACACGAGTGCAACCGTCACCACGGCAAAAATCCAGAAGCAGTCGAAATAGGCAAGGGCGGCGGCCTGCTGCTGGCGCAGGTTCTCGATCGCCTGCCAGGCCAGCTGCTGCAGGGCAGCCGGGTCGCCCATATTCAATTGCGTCTGTGCCTGCTCGACGAAGGAATTGACGGCCGGGTTGAAGGGATCGAGATACTCGCCGAGCCGCATCGTATGGAATTGATCGCGGCGCTCCTGCAGCGTCTGCGCCATCGACGTGCCGACGCTGCCGCCCTCGTTGCGCAGCAGGCTCAGCAAGCCGACGGCCGCCCCGCGCAATTCCAGCGGCGTGTAGAGGTAGGCCGCCACGTTCGCCGGCGCGAAGCACATCGACAGGCCGAGGACGGTCAGGACGCGAGGCCAGACGACCTGGCCCGGGCTGATGTCGAGGTTCATCTGCGACATCCAGTAGTTCCCGGCCGCCATCACCAGCAGGCCGGCCGCAAGCAACCAGCGGGCATCTGTCCCGCGGCCAAGCAGGATGCCTATGGCGGGCATCGCCAGGAGAGCAAACAGCCCGGCCGGCGACATGACCAGTCCGGCGCTGAGCGCATCGTATCCGAACAGCGACTGGAGCAAGCCGGGCAACGAGGTGCTTGCGCCGTACAGCACGGCAAAAGCAAAGAAGACGATGATGCAGCAGGTGGCGAAGTTGCGTTCCCGCAAGGGGCGGAAATTGACCACGGGACTGCGATGGCGCAGTTCCCAGAAGATCAAGCCGACCAGGCCCACGCCGAAGAGAATCGCCAGCGTCTGCACGCGCCAGGAGGGATCGCCCAGCCAGTCCCATTCCTGTCCCTTGCTGAGCATCACCTCCCAGCAAACCATGACGATCACCAGCAGCGACAGGCCAACCGAGTCGAAGCTGAACGGTCGCTTGCGCAATTCCTGGCGCGCAGTGACGAGATAGTCCGGATCCTGGAGTTTGAAATAGCAGGCAGCAAAGGCCAGCAGGCCGACCGGGACGTTGATCAGGAACACCCAGCGCCAGGAATACTGGTCGGTGATCCAGCCGCCGAGCGTCGGGCCGACGACGGGCGCCAACAGGGCCGCCAGGCCGAACAGCGTCATCGCCGTGCCCTGCTTTTCACGGGGAAAGGCATCGAGCAGCACGCCCTGGCTGGAAGGCTGAAGCCCGCCTCCGGCCAGGCCCTGGATCACGCGGAAAAAAATCAGCTGGTTGAGGCTGGTGGCCAGCCCACACAGTCCCGAGGCGAGGGTGAAGACGCCGATCGACAGCAGGAAATAGTTGCGGCGACCGAGGTGTGCCGACAACCAGCCGGTTATCGGCAGGATGATGGCATTGGCGGCAAGGTAGCTGGTGAGAACCCATTCACCGTCGTCGACCGTCGCCGACAGGCCGCCGGCGATGTAGCGCAGGGCGACGACCGCTATGGTGGTATCGAGCACCTCCATGAAGGTGGGCACCACCACGATCGCGGCCACCACCCACGGGTTGGCCGCTGCCGGGGATCCGGATGCCGCCACCACCGTCATTTGCCGGGGCCGGGCGCGCTTGCGGCCGAACCGGCAGCCGAGGGGTTCGGTCCCTGGAGCTGCGATACGCGGGCCTGGAGAAACTTCCCGGCATCGGGGCCGGTCGCCGGCTCATTGATATGGACCACCGGCTCGACCGACGTGCCGATGAACAGCGGACGGTTCTCGGGGTCGTATCCCACGAGGTCGATGCGAACCGGCAGGCGCTGCACGACCTTGATGAAGTTGCCCGTCGCGTTCTGTGCCGGCAGCAGTGACAGCGTCGATCCGGTGCCCATGGTGAAGCCGGCAATGCGACCCCTGAACGTCTGTCGGCTGCCGTACATGTCGACATTGAGATCGACCGGTTGGCCGATGCGCAGGTCGCGCAGCTGCGTCTCCTTGAAATTGGCGTCGACCCAGATCTCGTCGAGCGAGCGGATCGCCATGAGAGCCTGGCCGACCTGGACATTGTTGCCCGGGTTGACGTTTCGGCGCGTGATGACGCCGTCGATCTCCGCGACGATGTCGCAGTAGCGGAGATCGAGCTCGGCCTGGGCGAGATCACGCTTGGCGGCTTCGAGCTTGGCCTCGGCCTGCTTGACGGCGGGCGCCTCCGTCGCCAGCCGGGCGAACGTACGGTCGATGTCGCCTGAACCGGATTTCTCGAACGCCTCGAGCATCTCCCGGGGCGTCTGGTCGTACGAGTGAAGGACACCCAACTGGGCTGCGCTCTCGATCAGCGCCGCCTGCGCCTCCCGGACAGCCGAGAAGGTCTGATCGAGATCAGGCGGCACTTGGCCAAGTTCCTTGCTGTCCAGAGGCAGGGTCTTCAAACCCAGGGAGACACGAGTCTGATTCACGTCGGCCAGGGTCTGAACCAGCTGTGCGCGCGCGGTCACCAGGGTCGCTTGCCGGCGATCGAACTCCGACCGGGGAATATTGTCTGTCGCCACCAACTGCCTTGCCCGCTCGAATTCGAGCTCGGCCAATGTCAGCGCCGCCTTGCTTTTTTCGACGCCGGCGACACGAGCGCGCAGTTCGGCTTCCTGATTGGCGACGTCCTCCATGGTGTGCTGCAGTTTCCAGCGCCGGCTCCTCGCCTCCGCTTCGATGCCGCGCACCGTGGCGGTCGCCGCCAGCAGATCTGCCTTTGCCGTATCGACGGCCGCCCTTTTGACGGCGACTGCGGTCTGGTACGGCTCCTTGTCCAGCTCGACGAGAAGGTCACCCCGATGCACCCGGTTGTTGTCGTCGACGAGAACGCGCGCGACCTGGCCGCGGACCCGGGCGGCAACGAAGGTCACGTGGCCGTTCACGTACGCATCGTCGGTCGAAACGGTGTTGAGAGCCTCCAGGGTCCACGGAATGCCGATCACAAGGACGGCTGCCAGGACCACGGCGCCTGCTGCTCCAAGCAGCATTTTCCGGCGCCGCGTGGCCTTCTGCTTCTCTGGTGAGACGGCGCCGGAGCTGGCGGGCGTCTGTGGGGTTGGCGCCGAATCGGCGCTGCGAGTCGAAGCCGGCTCGTTCCCTTGGCCGGTCGTCTCATTGCCTTGCTCGGTCATGGCGGAACCGTTCACGGAAAGGTTGTTTGGTCCGCGGCATAGGACCGGCTCGCCGCCGCACGATCGAACCTCGACTCGAGACCGACCCCCCGTCTCGCCGTGTCCATCCGGGTCGTCGGGTGGCGCCGATGCCAAGCGGGGCTTTAACTCTTCACACTCTAACCATGGCGGCGGCGTCCCGATAGTCTCACGCCCTTTTCACGGCCGCGCTGTGTCAGGTTCGGACGTTCTCGCCTCAGTGGGAATGAAGGCCGCAAGGGACTCGCGGCGTCCGTTGAACGTCGTTGGAGAGGCCGCATCGCCCAAACACTGGGTGCGATCAAACGCCAAGTGCAAATCACACGAACTTCAAATCGGGACACTAGCCCTTGTTCGGCGACCAGCCATAGGCCTTGGCGCAGGCGCCGCCCATCAGCATCGCGCGCTCGGCGTCGCTCAGGCGGTCGGTCTTGAGGAAGGGCTCGACCGCCTGCTCGTAGTTGACGACGGCGAAGGCGCGCGTCCAGTCCGTGCCCCACAGGCAGCGATTAAAGCCCCAGGCGTCGAACACGCGGGCAAGCGGGTCCCAGATGTCCGGGAAAGGGTAGGGCTCTCGCGACAGCGTGCAGGCGCCGCTGACCTTGATCACGGCGTTCGGGCGCTTGGCGAGTTCCAGCACCTTTGGCAGGTCGGCCCAGGGCTGCGGCGGCGCGGGCGGTACGCGCGGCTGCATTATGGCCAGATGATCGATGATGAAGCGCGTCTCGGGATGGCGGTCGATGATGGCCATGCCGGCGTCCAGGTTGCCCCAGCACAGCATGTTG
>DATHNU010001127.1:0-5698 GCA_035485695.1 Reyranella sp.
AGCTGTCCGGCGGCGACACCGACACCGGCTTCGGCGACCTGCTGCTGACGCCGTTCGCGTTCTACTGGAGCTTCGGCGAGCTGAACGTGAAGCTCTCGCAATGGGTGGTGGCGCCGACCGGGCACTACTACGTCAATTCGCTGATCAATGTCGGCCGCAACTACTGGGCCTTCGACACCCAGCTCGGTGTCACCTGGTTCCACAAGGCCACGGGCACCGAGCTCACCGTGCTGCCCGGCATCATGCTCAACACCACCAACCCGGCCACCGACTACAAGAGCGGCAACGAGTTCCATCTCGATTTCATGGCCAACCAGTTCCTGGCACCCACCTTCGCGCTCGGTGTGCAGGGCTACTGGTACAAGCAGATCGACGGCGACAGCGGCAGCGGCGCCGTGCTGGGACCCTTCATGGGCGAATCGTTCGGTCTCGGGCCGGCGCTCCTGTGGACGCCGGAGTTCCTGAAGGGTCGCGCCGCCTTCGTGTTGAAATGGCTGCACGACATCAGCAACACCAACCGCCTCAACGGCGACTGGGGTCAGGTGGCGGTTTCATACAGGTTCTAGCTCTTGGAAGAGAATAGAGACAGTAAGGAGGACACGATGAGCGAAGAATCGAGGAGGGCCGATACTGCTGCGAATGACGAGGAGAACCGCAAAATCTCCGGGCGCCGCAGGATGCTGCTGGCCGGCACCGCGCTCGCCACTTTCGGCACGCTGGCCGCGGGTGCCGCCGTCCAGCAGGCCCAGGCGCAGCAAACACCGGCGCCGGCCACAGGCGGTGGGAAACCCAACATCCTGGTCATCTTCGGCGACGACGTCGGCGTTGCAAACATCAGTGCCTACTCGAACGGCCTCATGGGCTACGAGACCCCGAACATCGATCGCATCGGCCGCGAGGGCATCAAGTTCCTGCATTATTACGGCGAGCAGTCATGCACTGCGGGCCGTGCGGCATTCCTCACCGGCCAGCACGGCATTCGCTCCGGGCTGACGAAGGTGGGCTTCCCGGGAGCGCCGATGGGCATGAGCCAGTCCGACCCTTCCATCGGCGGCCTGCTCAAGAATCTGGGCTACGCCACCGGACAGTTCGGCAAGAATCATGTCGGCGATCGCAATGAATCACTGCCGACGGTGAACGGCTTCGATGAGTTCTTCGGTAACCTCTACCACCTCAACGCCGAGGAGGAGCCGGAGCTGCCGGACTATCCGAAGGACCCCGCCTACCGTGCCAAGTTCGGGCCGCGCGGCGTGCTGAAGTGCAAGGCGACCGACAGGGACGATCCCACGGTCGACCCGCGCTTCGGCAAGATCGGCAAGCAGACCATCGAGGACACCGGCGCGCTCACCAAGAAGCGCATGGAGACGATCGACGACGAAACCTCGGCCGCCGCCATCGACTTCATGAAGCGGCAGCAGACGGCGGGCAAGCCGTTCTTCTGCTGGTTCAACTCGACCCGCATGCATCTCAGAACCCACGTCCGCGCCGATCATCGCGGGCGCTACAAGCACGGCGACAGCGAATATATCGACGGCATGCTGGAGCATGACGACACGATCGGCACGTTGCTGAAGGCGCTGGACGACATGGGCGTCGCGAACAACACGGTCGTCGTCTACACGAGCGACAACGGCCCCCACATGAACAGCTGGCCGGACGGCGCGATGACCTGGTTCCGCTCGGAGAAGAACACCAACTGGGAAGGCGCCTTCCGCGTGCCCTGCCTGGTCCGCTGGCCGGGCACGATCAAGCCCGGCACCGTCACCAACGAATTGGTGAGTCACAACGACTGGGTGCCCACGCTCTGCGCGATCGCGGGCGAACCGGACATCGTGGGCAAGCTCAAGGCCGGCTACATGGCCAACGGCATCAGCTACAAGGTGCATCTGGACGGCTACGACCAGTCGCCGTTCCTGCGCACCGTGAGCGGCACCGCCGGTAACAACAACGGGACGAAGAGCGCGCGCGACAAGTTCTTCTATTCCGACGACGACGGGCTGCTCGTGGCCTTGCGCCAGGGCGACTATAAATATGTCTATGCCGAGCAGCGCTCTCCCGGCACGATGCAGGTCTGGGCCGAGCCCTTCACCAAGCTCCGTCTGCAGAAGATCTACAACCTGTTCCAGGACCCGTTCGAGCGGGCCGACATCACGTCCAACACTTACTGGGACTGGAACCTCAACCATATCGGCCAGATCTATGGCGCGATGGAAGAGGTCGGCAAGTTCGTGGAGACCTTCAAGGAATTTCCGCCGCGTTCGTTCCCGCCGAGCTTCGTGCCGTCCACGATCATGGAAGAGACGATCGAGGAGCTGAAGAGAAAGCGGAGCCCCGGTGGAGGTTAGGAGACGCGTGACGGAAAGCAGCCGGGTGCAACGCGCGACCCTTTTCTTCGCGAGCCTGGGGTTGGCCATGGGCTGCGCGGAGGCGTCCGCCCAGGGGCAGCCGGCTCCGCAGCTTGCCAACCCCGCGTCGCAGAACTGCGTGACGCGGGGCGGCATGCTCAGGATCGAGCGCCGTCCCGACGGCGGTCAGTTCGGCGTCTGCGTCTTCACCGACAACTATCAGTGCGAGGAATGGGCGATGTTCCGCGGCGAATGCCCGGTCGGCGGCCTTCGGGTGACGGGATACATCACGCCTGCCGCGCGCTACTGCGCCATCATCGGGGGACGCTACACGGTGGTGGCCAAGAGCGGCGCCACCGACGAGCAGGGCGCCTGCACCTTGCCGGGCGGCAAGTCCTGCGCCGCCGACGCTTACTATGCCGGCTCCTGTAGTCGGTAATAGCAGGCACAGGGGGAACCTAGGTCACAATCGAGCAGGTTTGGGAACGAGCGTATCGTTCTCTGGAGCGTGTTCCGCTTCCACAAAATCGCCTTACCCTGAAGAGCGTCCACAGGGCGCGTCTCGATCAGCGTGGAGTAACCTCCGCGCCTTGGCGGGCGACATCACAACTGTAGCCCATCCTTCGAGACGCATCGCTGCGCGATGCTCCTCAGGATGAGGTGGTACGGTTTCATCCTTTCGCAGTCTGCTCTAAGAGAATGAGCGGAGGATCATTCGCTGACGCAGAACAACAATAGCATCGATCAGATCGCCGCCTGGGTGGGAGCGTTAGAGGCCGGTCAGGTGCCGCCGGCCGCGTTCGCGCTCGCGAAGAAGGCTTTCCTCGACACGGTCGCGGTGTCGCTGTCGGGTTCGCAGCTCGACTCGGCGCGCATCGTGACCGCGTTGGCGTGCGAGCTCGGCCAAGGGGACGGGCCCTGCTCGGTGATCGGCCATGGCTTCAAGGCGGACGTGTTGGCCGCGGCGCTGGCCAACGGCACGGCCGCCCATGCCGAGCTGTTCGACGACAACAACGAGCCGATGATGTCGCATCCCAGCGCATCGCTGGTATCGGCGCTGCTGCCGCTCGGGCAAGCACGCGGCCTCAGCGGTGCGGAGGTGCTGCTGGCCTACGTCGCGGGCTTCGAGGTCAATGTCGTACTGGGACGCCAGCTCAATCCGCGCCTGTACGAGGCGGGCTGGCACGTGACGCGCACGCTGGGCGTGCTCGGCGTCACCGCCGCGTGCTGCCGGCTGCTGAAGCTCGGGCCGCTTCCCTTGCGGGCGGCTTTGGGGATCGCCGCCTCGATGGCGAGCGGCCTGCGGCAGAACTTCGGCACCATGACGATGGCCCTGCATGCAGGCCTCACCGCGCGCGACGCCGTCCATGCCGCGCTGCTGGCGGAGAAGGGCTTCCTGTCGGACACAGACGCGCTCGACGGCAAGTACGGCTTCTTCAACCTGTTCGCCGGCGCCAGGCCCAAGGCGCTTCCGCTGGGCCGGCCGTTCGAGCTCGTTCAGTCGGGCATCATCTTCAAGCCCTATCCCTCGGGCGCGCCGACCCATGCGGCGGTCCACGCCGCGATCGCCCTGCATGGCAAGCTCGGCGGCCGCCTGCCCGAAGTCACGGCCATCGTCTGTCATGTGCATCCGTGGAACTTCATGACGCTGCGCGAAGGCGTGCCGGCAGATACCTTGCGGGCGCGGGTCAGCCTGCGCTACTGCGTGGCGGCGGCGCTGTGCTTCGGCGCGCTGGGCAGCCCCCAGTTCACCGACCAGGCGCTCGCCGATCCGCTGGTGCAGAAGTTCATGGCCTTGATCGAGATCCGGCAGGCGGACGATCTTCCCGACAACGGCCTGTTTCCGGCCGCGGTCGAGGTGCGGCTGGCCGACGGTTACAGCGACACGGTGCGCTGCGATATCCCGCCGGGCGCGCCGGCGATGCCGATGTCGGAGGCCGAGGCCGACCGGAAATACCGCAGCTGCGCCGGCGTCGTACTCGACCCGCCTGCGATCGAGCGCACGCGCACGATGATATTGGGCATCGACCGCCTCGCCGACGTCGGCGAGCTCTGCGTCGCGCTCGAGGGAGGAGGGCGGCCATGATCCCGTCACGACAGGTTACGCGGCGGCCAGTTCTTGCACGACGCCAAATTCTGGCAGGCGTCGTGCTGCTCATGCCCGCGACGGCGCGGGCGGGCGACTGGCCGGAGCGCACGGTTCGCATGATCGTGCCGTACGTGGCGGGAGCCGGCGCCGACACCGTCGGGCGCACCTTCGCCGAGGAGATCGCCAAGGCGCTCGGCCAGCCCGTGGTGGTCGACAACAAGGGCGGTGCGGGCGGCCTCATGGGGACCGCGGAAGGCGCCCGCGCCCCGGCCGACGGCTACACGCTGCTGCTGACCTCACAGGGCACGACGGTCTTCAACATCGGTCTCTACAAGACGCCGGGCTACGATCCGCTCAAGGATCTCGCGCCGGTCGCCGTCACCGGCACGCTGCCCAACGTGCTGGTCGTCTCTCCCGCCAACCCGGCCGCCACCGTCGCCGACCTGGTGGGGCAGGCGCGCGCCAAGCCGGACGAGCTCACCTACGGCTCGAGCGGCGTCGGCAGCAGCCTCCATCTGTCAGGCGTGATCCTCGAGCAGCGCACCGGCATACGCCTGCAGCACGTGCCCTACCGCGGCGCGCCGGCCGCGGTCCTCGCGGTGGTGAATGGCGAGGTGACGATGGGCTTCTTCAACACGCCAACCGTGCTGGGCCAGATCAAGGGCGGCAAGCTCAAGGCGCTCGCCGTCACCTCCGCGGCCCGCTCGGTCATGCTGCCCGACGTGCCGACCATGATCGAGGCCGGCGTGCCCGATTTCGTGGTCGCCACGTGGCTGGGCTTCGCGCTGCCGGCAAACGCGCCGGGCGCGATCGTCTCGCGCCTCAATACCGAGATCAACCGCATCAGCCAGGATCCGCAGGTGAAGGAGAAGCTCCTGGTCCAGGGATTCGAGATGCTGCCGCCAGGCTCGCCGGAAGCTGCCCGCAAGCTGATCGAGGACGATCAGGCGCTCTGGCTGCCCATCATCAAGGAATCCGGCGCCAAGGCTGAGTAGGCCGTCTACCCTTCCTTCCTGGCGAAGCTGCTACGGCGTGGACACAACTCAAATTCCTCTCCCCCGCTAGGGGGAGAGGCTAGATGAGGGGGCAACGACTGGCGCATCCCCCTCACCCAACCTCTCCCCCTAGCGGGGGAGAGGAGCCTGATTCACGCGCGCACCTCTCCTTCGCGGATTCCGCGAAGGAGAGGTGGGACGCTGAACTTATCAGTAACTCGGCCTGGTCGAAAACGGCGTCAGTTGCAGTTCGTGCGTCCAGCACGAGC
>DATHNU010001128.1:0-6515 GCA_035485695.1 Reyranella sp.
TTGCCTGAAAGCCACATGCCGCTCATCTCTCGGGATTCATGATCTGGATCACAGAATGAACACGGGTTCCGTGGGACAAACCTGCAGCGATCTGGGGGGAAAGCAGCTTGTCCAACACAAGCAAAGTCTTTGCACTCAAAGAGCGTTTGCCGGCGTCAGTGGCGCGCAGACGGATCGGGCTCATGCCGACCCCTCATCCGATGGGCGACGTGCTGCCCAGGATCGGAACGATTCCCCAAGAACGGCCCAGCTCGCTTTTTCAGGAAAACAACGGCGCGTCTGCAGGTCAGGCAGAGCACGCCATGATGGAAGCTGCAATCCAACTGGATCTCATCACCCCCAGGCAGGCCGAGGCGCTGGTCGAAAAGGGCAAGACGCTCGAAGGGTGGCTCGTGGAGAATAAGGAAGGCGAAGCGGGGCCGGCCCGGAAAGTCGGACGAAGGATGCTCGATAGAGTGGCAGTGTTCGCCCTGCTTCTGTTGAATTTCGTCGTGCTGGCCGGCATCGGCTGGATCGTCCTGCGGGTCCTGAGGTCGCTGTAAAGACCGAGTGCCAGACGCCGCCGCCTTGAAGGCGCGCCCCACGGGAATTGCTCCGCGCCCGATCCAGTTCTTACACGAAGCCACCGATTGCAAAATTGTTTTCCGGTGCCCGGCGCTGCCGGTCCAGCTCTCGAGCTTGCCGGCAAGGCCAGGGAATGTCGGCGCCGTTCCTTTCCACACATCGGATGGAGCGTGCGAAGGGCATGTTTTTTGCGTTGCCGGATCGTGTGGCAAGGGTGGTGCTGCTTCGGCCGTGGGGGCCGATCGCTTGCCACGAGTCCTAGAGTGGGTGGGGGCGGTGCGGCTGGTCCGTACCGCCCTTCTCTCGGACGGCGGTCGAGTCACCACCACTGCACGTCCGGACGGTCTACCGCGCAGCAGCATCCGACACGTGCCGGCCGATCAGAAAACCGGCGTCGATACCCGGCCGGCTTTGCTCGGATGGTCCGTCAGCGGCTGGGCTGGCCACTCTGCTGCCGCACTTGTTGCAGCACCGAGCGGTCCAACGCGCCCGTTTCCTCCATTTGCCGGGCGGTCCGATAGCGTTTCACGGCGTCCGTCGTCTTGGGACCGGGCACCCCGTCCAGTGGACCAGGGTCGAAGCCGAATGCCTTGAGCCAGGCTTGCGTCTCCGTAATCTCATCGCTGTTCAGCGGGCGCGTGTCCGCAACCGGTTTGCCTGAGGGCTTGGGGGCGGTCAGTTCGGCGACCGGTGGTGGCGCCGCTAGTGCCTGTTGGGTCCCCGATTGAACCACGGATACCTGGGACGCCCATACCAAAGGTGCCAAGGGCTCCGGTGCAGGCGGCTCCACGAGAGCCTGGCTGGCGTTGGCGTTCGATGTCGGGGCATTTTCAAAGACGGTGAATCGGCCAGCGAGATATCCGCCGAGGAAAAGGGCTGCCATGACGGCCGTCTTCAAGAGAATGCGTCCCGCACGGGCATCGGTCGAAAGTTGCCGCGTCGGACGTCCCTGGGCCGACGGCTCTGTCGAGGCCGGCGGAGGCCAGCCGGAAAGAAGCCTTGAAGGAGCTCCGCCGTCGTCGCGTGCAGCCCTCGGATCGGGAACATTGCGGGATCGGATGCTTGCGGCAAGCTGCGTCAGCCGCAGCCTCGACATCAAAGCCAACTCGCGGATGTTCCATTGAACGAGGCGGATCACGCCACGTGACCGCTCGAAGCGAAGTCCCATCGCCCTGCCCCCCCGAATTGCGACGATAGCAGTCGATCACAGGTGGACCGATTGATTATCGCATTGTGCAGATTTCCCGACCTTATAAAGAGTCATGGGTCCTCACAACCCCCTGCAGCGGCGGCAAGCGGCGGTTCAGTGCGTCAGTCAATCCATGTTAGGCCGTCGCTGCTGGTTCGCGTCAACCCCGCGATGTCCGAGCATCAACCGGGCAAAGGCGAATATCATGGTCTCGATCACCAAACTGACCGTAACCAATGCGAAGCGGATCGATACTGCCAATTGGCTGACCGTGAGGGATGTCTTCGGCCCACAGGAAATTCCCGATCCGTCACCGCGCGGAGACTGTGTCGTGCAAGCCGACACCGGACCGCAGAACAACGCGGCCGAGTAGATTGTCTGGAATGGTGCCGAACCCATTCCAGGCAAACCCAATCAGCGGCGGATCAGGCGTCAAGCGACCGCACAGATAACCATCACCGCATCGATCGGAAGCACCAGCCAGAGGTGCGTTCTGTGGGCCCTGTGGGTCGATGTATCCGTGCTCACCACAGGGCCTCGCCCGCCGCACGCGAAGCCCTGGAGCGAGGGCGAGGCGATCCCGGGACCCGATCAATGCGGCGCCTTCGAAGTGCCGGCATTCTCGATGGGAAAGAATGCCCGCGGCCAGATCGTCACCGTTGCGAAACTGTTTCCCAGTGGCGTCGGCAGGATCATCGATACCGCCAAGAAACAGCAGCTGTTCAATATCCGGCGGCAATTGACAGGTTCTCGCGTCCGTCGCCAACGACGAACTCTACGATACCGACGCGCCCGATCTTCCGGCGGCCACGCAGACGGCAGAAACCTATAACAATTTCCGCCAGTGGCTCGAATGGGACGGGCAACCGTGTTCGAAAGATGCCTACTGGTATTTTCAGGCGCGCTGGAAGGACCAGCAGGTTACGTTGAAGGACGTTGGGCAAGGCTCGATCACGCTGCCCCCGCAGGCTTTCTACAAGAAGCCGTAGGGGCGTTGCTGCAGGGCATCGAACATCCCTTTCGGCAGCGAGAGGGACATCGCGATCGTGTAGCGATACGCATCGCCCTATATATCCGGCACGTTCGGATCGCCGAGGCTCCAGAACCAGACTCTCGGCCGGCCGAGTGCGGCAAAATTCTTTTTCATGAAGCCCTGGTGGAAGTCATCGCCGGTCCAGACTTCGGTATGGATGCCGTAAGTCTGATTGCCCATGAAGACCACGATTCCGGGCTGATCATCGATATCCTTGGCGCTCGTGATCTCGACGCCGTCGCGAAACGTTTCGTCGAGAAAACCTTTCATCTCATCGACCGACGCGATGTAGCGGAACTCCTTGTTGGCCGCCGCCGCGATCTTGACGGCATGGGTCGGCCGCGGCCGCGTGGTCTGCTTGCCGACCATCTTCGTGGGGTCGGAGGTATGGAACACCATGTTGATGGCATGGGTCATCTGTATGCAGCAGGTCGTGTAGTTCGGATTCTCGTTGATGAGTCCAGTCACCCAGCCGTCCAGCTCGCCTTTGAGCGATCCGCCCGGATCCTTCAGCTTGAGGATGATCCTGGGCCCCGCCTTGGTCGTTGCGGTTGTTTTGGTGAAGAGCGGGTAATAGGTGAGGAAAGTGTCGAGGCGGATAGGGATGGCGAAGTCGGTCATGGCACTTCCTCCCGTCGGGCATCGCGCGATATAGCGTCGGTCCCGATTCCCGTCTGTGATGTAAGTCACTGTGCCGTGCGGTGCAGCAATGGCTCGCCGATGCCCTGCGCGCCGAGGGTCAGTCCGGGAAGTGACAGGCGACCGCCCCCTGCCCCAGCGGAGACAGAGCCGGTTCCTCGCGCGCACACCGATCGGCCGCCTTGGGGCAGCGCGTCCGGAAGCGGCAGCCGGAAGGAATGTTGCCCGGATCGGGCGGCTCGCCCTGCAGCCAGAAATCCCGGGTCACGCGGGCGCCGCCGATTTTGGGAATCGCCGCCAGCAGCGAGCGTGTATAGGGGTGGCGCGGCCGCTCGAAGATAGCCTCGGTCGGGCCGGTCTCGACGATACGGCCGAGATACATCACCGCGACGCGACTGCACATCGTGCGCACGACGGCAAGGTCGTGGCTGATCAGCATGTAGGTGAGCGCGAAGGTCTCGCGCAGGCCGCGGAACAGGGCGAGCACCGTCGCCTGCACCGACACGTCGAGACCCGAGGTCGGCTCGTCGAGGATGACGACCCGGGGGTGCAAGGTGAGGATGCGCGCCAGCCCGACCCGGCGCTGCTGTCCGCCGGAGACCTCGTGCGGGTAGAGATCGAGATGCGTGTCGGGCAGTCCGACCGCGTCGAGGATGGCGCGGATGCGGGCGTCACGCCCCGCCGCATCGAGATCGGTGTGGATCACCAGCGGCTCGGCGAGGGAACGGCCGATCTTCCAGCGCGGATCGAGCGACGCGCCGGGGTCCTGATAGGCGTATTGCAGGCGGCTGCGCACGGCGCGCCGGGCCGCCGGCGACAGCCGGTCGATGCGCTGCCCCTCGAACCGGATCTCGCCGTCACCCGGACGGTGGATGCCCATGATGGCCTTGCCGAGCGTGGACTTGCCGCAGCCCGATTCGCCCACCAGCCCGAAGACTTCGCCCGGCATCAGGTCGAACGAGACGCCGTCGACCGCCTTGATCGCGCCGACGCGCCGGTTGAACGGGCCGCGCACGGCGAAGTGCACTTTCAGGTCACGCACGCTGAGGAGCGGAGGCGCGATCGTGGGCAGGATCGCCGGCGTCATGCGGCGTCGCGATGCGGATGGTAGCAGCGCACCCAATGGCCCGACTCGAGCGGCTCGACCGGCGGGCGCACTTCGAAGCACGGCCCGGCGGCGCGCTCGCAGCGCGGGTGGAAACGGCAGCCGCCGGGCGGCGCGATCAGCCCGGGCACCTCGCCGGGAATCCCGCCGGCGGCGCCGTCGGCGCGCGGCAGGCTGGCCAGCAGCTTCTTCGTGTAGGGATGGGCCGGGTGGGCGAAGAAGCGATCGACCGGCGCGGACTCGACATCCTGCCCGGCATACATGACGGCAACGGCGTCGCAGATCTCATAGGCGGCGCCGAGGTCGTGCGTGGTCAGCAGCACGGCGACGTTGCGTTCGGTCGCCAGGCGGCGGATCAGGCCGAGGACCTGCGCCTGGATGGTGACGTCGAGCGCCGTGGTGGGTTCGTCGGCGATCACCAGGTCGGGACCGGGCAGCAGCGCCATGGCGATCATCAGCCGCTGGCGCTGCCCGCCCGAGAGCTCGTGCGGATACTTGCGCAGCAGCTGGTCCGGGCGCGGCAGCTGCACGGCATCGAGCAGCTCCAGCACCGCGTCGACATCGGCCCGCCGGCGCTCGGCGGGATAGCGCGAACCGACGGCCGGCAGCCAGCTGCGTCCGGCCGGCAGGGCGGCGGCGCGCGGCGACTTCCATTTCAGGATCTCCATGATCTGCTCGCCGACCGTGAAGAGCGGATTGAAGCTGCTGAACGGATCCTGGGGCACGAAGGTGATCGCCCGGCCGCGCACCGTGCGGTTGACGGTCTCGGGATCGGCGGTCAGCAGATCGGTGCCGCGAAACCACACGCGGCCGCCGGTGATGCGCGCGGAGTCGCGCGGCAGGACGCCCAGGATGGCGCGCGCCAAGGTCGTCTTGCCGCAGCCGCTTTCGCCCACCAGGCCCAGGACGCGGCCGCGCTCGATCGACAGGCTGACGCGATCGAGCACCGAGGCGAAGCCCGCTTCGGTGGCGAAGCCCAGCGACAGATCCTCGACCGACAGCAGCGCCGTCACTTGGCCCCGGCTCCCTTGCCACTGGCTCCAGGGCCACTGGCTCCAGGGCCGCCGGCTCCATTGCCGCCGGCGCCGCGCCGGATGCGCGGGTCGAGGAAGTCGCGCAGCCCGTCGCCCACCAGGTTGAAGCCCATGACGACGACGAAGATCGCGATCCCGGGCGCGGTGGCGTACCACCAGGCCTCGGGCAGGAATTCGCGCGATTCGGCGATCATGCGGCCCCATTCGGGCGTCGGCGGCGGCGCGCCCAGACCGAGGAAGCCCAGCGCCGCCGCCGTCAGGATGGTGCCGCCCATGCCGATCGAGGTGCGCACGATGATGGACGAGGCGATGTTGGGCAGCACGTGCAGCACCATGACGCGCAACGGCGAGGCGCCGAGCGCGATCGCCGATTCGATGAAGACCTCGTTCTTGAGCGAGCGCGTCTCGGCGAAGACCAGGCGCGCCCAGAACGGCCAGTAGGTGATGCTGAGCGCCAGGATGACGTTCTCGATCGAGGGACCGAGCGTCTGGGCGATGGCGATCGCCAGCACGATCTGCGGCACCGCCAGGAAGATGTCCGAGACGCGCATCAGGAGATTGCTGGGCCAGCCGCCGTAGTAGCCGGCGAGCAGCCCGATCGGCACGCCGACCACGACGGCGGAGCCGACGGCGACGACGGCGATGGTGATGGTGATGCGGGCGCCGAACACGATGCGGCTTAAAAGGTCGCTGCCCATGCGGTCGGTGCCCAGCCAGTTCGCGGCGTCGGGCGCATGCAGGCGGTTGGCGGTGTGGAAGTCCGCGACGTCGCCGGGATAGGGCGCCAGGATCGGCGCGAAGATCGCCGCCACGATCAGCACGACCAGCAGCGCCACGCCCAGCGCCGCGGCGCGGTCGCGCGCAAACCGGCCCAACCCGCGCCGCCAGCCCGGCATCATCGTGATCCTCGCGGGTCGATGAACGAATGGACGATGTCGACCAGCAGGTTGA
>DATHNU010001129.1:0-5103 GCA_035485695.1 Reyranella sp.
CGAGCTGATCGCCGCCAACCGGCAGCGCCTGTCGGCCACGATGGATGCCGGCGAAGCCGTCGAAAAGAGCGACGCCAGCTTCGTGATCGTGCCCACGCCGTCGGACAGCACGGGCTTCTTCTCCAACCGCTTCGTGCTGCAGGCCATGGAGTCGCTCGGCAAGGCGCTGCGCAACAAGACGGGCTATCACATGGTGGTCATCACCAGCACGGTGATGCCCGGCACGACGGGCAGCGAGATCAAGGCCGCGCTCGAGGCTGCGTCGGGTCGCAAGGTCGGGCCCGACCTCGGCCTGTGCTACAATCCCGAATTCATTGCGCTGGGCAGCGTGGTGCGCGACATGCTGTTCCCCGATTCGATCCTGATCGGCGAGAGCGACGCCAAGGCCGGCGACATGCTGCAGACCATCTACCTGCAGATGTGCGAGAACAAGCCGCCGGTGCAGCGCATGAATTTCATCAACGCCGAGCTCACCAAGATCTCGGTCAACACCTACGTCACGACCAAGATCTCCTACGCCAACATGCTGGCCGACATCTGCGACCGCCTGCCGGGCGCCGACGTCGACGCCGTCACCAAGGCGCTGGGCGCTGACACGCGCATCGGACCGAAGTACCTCAAGGGCGCGATGGGCTATGGCGGCCCGTGCTTTCCGCGCGACAACGTCGCCTTCGCAGCGCTTGCCCGCAAGATCGGCGCGCGCGCCGACGTTGCCGAGGCGACCGACCGCATCAACAACTACCAGGTCGACCGATTGACGGCGCTGGTCGCGAAGTTCGCCAAGGCCGGCACCCGCATCGCCATCCTGGGCCTGTCCTACAAGCCGCAGACGCCGGTGGTCGAGGAAAGCCACAGCGTGAAGCTCGCCGCCAAGCTCGCCGACCAAGGCTACATCGTGGTCGTGCACGATCCGCTGGCGCAGGACACAGGGCTGGCGGTCCTGGGCGACAAGGTCGTGGGCGCCTCCTCGATCGAAGGCGCGGTGCGCGGGTGCGACCTGCTGATCGTCGCCACCGGCTGGCCCGACTACAAGACAATCGATCCGGCCTGGTGCAAACGCAACGGCCAGAGGCTCACGGTGCTCGATCTGTGGCGCACACTGCCGGCCGACAAATTCGCTGCCGTGGCCGATGTGCTCTATCTGGGGTCCGGCCGGTAGGCCATGACCAAGGCGAAGGTGCTGAGCTCGAGATACGCCTTCGCCGATCGATGGCTTCGCCTGCGCAGCGACGACGTGCTGTTGCCGGGCGGCCAGCTTCTCTCATGCTGCACCGTCTTCGAGTACCCGGACTGGGGTGATGTGATCGCGCTCACGGCCGAGCTGAATATCGTGCTGGTCGATCAATATCGCCATGCCGTCGGGCAGATGCGCACGGAATTCCCCGCCGGCGCGGTCGATGACGACGAAGAGCCGCTGGCGGCCATCAAGCGGGAGCTGCTCGAGGAAACCGGCTATGCCAGCGAACAGTGGCACCTGCTTGGCAGCGCTCCGGTGAATCCGGCTCTGCAGACCAACCGCATCCACTGCTTCCTGGCGCTCGGAACGCACAAGGTGGCGGAGCAGGACCTCGATGAAGGCGAAGCGATCCGAACGCATGAGCTGCCGTTGCCGGAGTTCATCGAACAGGTCGAAGCCGGACGCCTCGAACTCCCCGCCCTGCAGTTGGCGAGCCTCTACTTGCTGCGGAGCTACCTCCGCAGATCCACTGATCCACGACTGGCGTCATTGCTGTCGCTCCTCGCGTAGCAGGTCCTTCGCAAGTCAGCGCGGGGGTTCCCTCGCGCGACTCGGGATGACGGCCACGGGCCGTCAGAGCGCGTGGCGGCCGCGGAAGCGCAAGACCTTGCCCTTGAGCGATTCGTCCTCGCGCGCCAGCCCGGCCAGCACCTGACTGCAGAACGGATTGATGTTCGCCCCGACATAATCGGTGAAGGTCGTCCAGAACTTGTTGTAGATCACATTGACGCCGATGAAGCGGCGCGGCACCCGCCGTGCGGGTGGGCGCGTCTCGGCTTCGGCAGCCGCCGCCCGCTTGAACAGCTTTTCAACGACCTTCAGCCGTTTCCTGTCGAGCGGCGCCATGGCGCGCCCCGCCCGCACCGGCTCGGTCGCGGTCTGGGTGGGCAGGCCGAACTCGAAGATGAACATGTCGGCCTTGGGCAGCTGCTCGGCGAACGGCGCTCTTTCGACGCCCTCGAGGTCGTCCGGCAATCCCTCGCATTCCTCGGGAATGAGAATCAGGCCGGTAAAGCCCATGCCCTTCCAGGCCGCGGCAAAGCCGGTCACGAAGTCGGCGCGGGCGGCCACCATCATGACGGCGGTCGATCGGGGAAAAGTGACCACCTGATCGCACACGAACGGCAGGGTGTGCGGCAGATCGTAGGTCAGGTCCTCGAACAGCTGCCACTCGAGGCTGGTGCCGGTGAAGGGCGCGATCGCCGGCTTGATGGCCTTGTCCAATCCCGCCGTGAAGCGCTGGTAGGCGGTATCGCGGTCGAGGTGCAATTCCTCGATCTCGACATCCGGCCAGCCCCAGCTCTCGGCCTGCGCCGGTACGTAGGGCGAGGCCACGTTCCAGATGAAGCGGTCCTGGTCGTTCATCCGCGTCGCGCGGCCCTTGTTGTTGGCGGCGGCGACGCGGGTGTGGTCGCAGTGGTAGCCGAACACCTTGTCGATCAGCGTATCGACCCGGCCGCGATAGAGCGCCAGGCGCGCCGCGAGGTTCGAATCGCAGTGCCAGCCCAGGATCATGTTCTCGTCGAAGCCGTGGATGGCGAACATGTCCTCGCGCAGCGCCGCCTGGAAGTCGCCCAGAGCGTCGTATTTCATCGGCATGTAGTTGTGCACGACCTGATTCAGGTGGAAGCGGACGGCCCATTCGCGCAACTTGGCGAGGTTGCCGGCCGGATCGCGCCGATCGAAGGCGGCCTCCCACAGCATCTCCGGAATCTCGAAGCGCGGCACCTGATAGAAGCCGTCGGCGAGGCCGCCCAGGATGTCGCTCAGCGACTCCTGGGCGTTGCGCGGCACCAGGAGCATGTCGGTGTTGGTATAGAGGATCCAGCGGTTGCGCGGGTTCGAGCGCCGCAGCGCCACATTGCGCGACTGCGCCTCGAGCGCTACCAGATGGGTCTTCGATCGAAGGTGGGCGTGCTGGTCCGGCCGTACGCGCAGGATGCGCATGACCTTCTTGGCCTTGTCGGTCAGCGTGTCGTGGATCGCCTCGGGGAAAGTCGGATGGTCATCGGGCGTGTTGTAGTCGACGAACAGGATCTCGTCGTCCGGATCGGACATCACCTCGGCCAGGGCATTGAAGCTGATCGCCGCCCGCTTGTGGAGGTTGTAGCCGTGACTGTCGTTGCGGCCGTACAGGATGACGGAAAACATGATGTCCTCGCGGAGGGCTTTTAACCGAGACGCGCCAGTTCATTGCGCGCGGCGGCATATTCGATCAGGGCCGGCGCGCCGCGTCCGACGACCTCTTCCCAGTGTCGGCGGGCGGCCGCAGGATTGCCCGCGAGCGCCAGGACGCCCAACTGGAAAAGTGTCTCCGTGCGCCGGCAGGGCATGTCAGCCCGGGCGAGCGCGTCTTCCTCCGTCGCCTGACCGGCATGGAGCGCGAGCAGCGGCGCGGGCCACTGTGCGCCCGGAGGAACCACGACCGGATCGCGGGGCGCGCCGGTCAGCCGGCCGGCGGTCAGGCGATAGAGTGGCCAATAGGCGTTGGCAGGTTCCTTCGCCAAGGCCAGACCGAAGCTATGGAAGGCCGCCTCGTTGTTTCCCTGCCGCATCGCCACGCAGGCACGCGCCGACGACTGCGCCTGCGGCAGCAACTCGAGCTGACGGCGCCAATCGTCGTTGGCTTCCGCCACTTTGCCCAGCGCCATGCGGGCGATGCCGCGGCCGTTCAGCGTCTCGACATCCGCCGGAAACGCCGCGAGCACGCTATCGAAGGCCTGGATCGCCTCCTCGTAGCGTCCCAGCGCGGACAAGGCCTCGCCCTTCAGGGCAAGCAGTTCCGGCAGGTTGGGCCTGATCCGCAGGGCGCGTTCGTAGCTGTCCAGCGCCTCCTCCGCCCGGCCACGGACAAGAAGCGCATTGCCGTGGGCAAGTTGCGGCAGGATCTTGTTCCTGACGTTGGCGCGGACAAGCTCGTAGGCCTCGATTTCGAAGGCGAAATGGCCGCGTCGGCGAAAGAGGTAACGGCGGTCCGGCGCGCCTGCCGGCATTTCCGACCATAGCTGGCGCGCCCGCTCATATTCGCCGCGCGCGGCCTCGCATCGTCCCTGACCGTCCAGCAATTCGGCGCGTGCAAGGACCGCATCGGCAAACCCCGGAGCCCGATCGAGAGCCTTGTCGAATTCGGCAAGAGCGCCATCCACGTCGCCGCTGCGCACCTTGAGCACGCCGTCGCGATAATGCCGCTCCGCACTCTCGGGTTTGAGGTCGACTGCTGCGGAGGTGGATCGCCGCCAAAGTCGAGCCAACGGGGCGATGACCGCCTGCAAGATGTCACCGTTGCTCAATTTTGTCGGATCCTCGCGGCGCTCGTCTCCGACTGCGCTCTGCTCAGCCATTGGGAGGTGCGATCGTTGTCGCCGAATGCTGCATACCAGACGGTAAATGTGGGGACATTTCGTCTTCTGTGGCGCTTTAAGCGTTTGCTCAGGGGTGAGCAGGCGTTCCGGTAGCCTAACCGGTTTAGGGCGTCAAGCTGACGCCCCCCTTCCAGTCGCCGACGTTAGCGAGTAGATGTAGTGCTCACGGCCCCATGGAGGGCGACGGATAGGTAGCCACACTGCCGCTTCGTCTACTCGTCGGGCAAGTTCAAGATGGCAACCTGTGGAAAATCCGGCCTCGTCGTCAAATTGCTCTGTTTCCATCTCGGCGCCAGCACCCATCTCCCGCCCAGCCTGAGGAGCGCAACAGGTTCGAGCCGTCTATCTGTGAAAGCCGGGGCAGGCCTGGCTGGTCAGCACCGCCAAAGTTGTGCAAAGAATGGCTTGGATTGCTGCTGATGCTGCGATGACCAAACGAACTCTCCGGCGACAGACGCCCGATGCACCTGTCATGCACTATGTTGATGGCAAGCAGGTCATCCC
>DATHNU010001130.1:0-2624 GCA_035485695.1 Reyranella sp.
CGGCATGGAAGCTGCCGCCGGCCATCGCCTGCGCCCCCAGCCCATAGGCCTTGCGCAGCACGATGGTGCCGAACGGCACGCCGAGATTGGCGCCGGTCACGAACAGCCGGCAGCAATGGCGCACCAGCGCCGTCTTCTCGACCTCCGGCCCCACCATCATGCCGGGCGTATCGCACAGGAACAGCACCGGCAGGTCGAAGGCGTCGCACAATTGCAGGAAACGCGCGGCCTTGTCCGAGCCGTCAGAGTCGATGGCGCCGGCGAGATGCACGGGATTGTTGGCGACAATGCCGAACGGCTTGCCCTCGATGCGACCCAGCGCCGTCACCATGCCGGGCCCGAAGGCGCGGCGGATCTCCAGCACCGAGCCTTCGTCGCACAGCGTGTCGATCACGCTGCGCACGTCATAGATCCGCAGGCGGTTCTCGGGGATGGCGCGGCGTAGCAGGCGTTGATCGGCCGCGCGCCATTCGGGCAGCGTGCCCTGGAAGTAGGAGAGATACTTCTTGGCGACAGTGACCGCCTCGGCCTCGTCTTCGACGGCGATGTCTACCGTACCGTTGGGCACCTGAACGCCCATCGGGCCCACTTCCTCAGGCGCGAACACGCCGAGATTGCCGCCCTCGATCATCGCCGGCCCGCCCATGCCGATCGACGAATTCTTCGTCGCGATCACCACGTCGCAGCAGCCCAGCAGGGCGGCGTTGCCGGCGAAGCAGCGGCCCGAGTTGATGCCGACCAGGGGCGACACGCCGCTCAACCGCCCGAAGATATGGAAAGCCATGGTGTTCAGCCCGGCGACCGACTGCACGTCGACGTCGCCCGGCCGGCCGCCGCCGCCCTCGGTGAAGAAGACCAGCGGGATGCGCTGCTCCTCGACGATCTCGAACAGGCGGTCCTTCTTGTGATGGTTGGTCTTGCCCTGGGTGCCGGCCAGCACGGTGTAATCGTAATGCGCCACGGCGACGCGGCTCTTCTCGGGCCCGAACAGCGAGCCGTTCACCCGGCCGATGCCGGTGATCAGCCCGTCGGCTGGCGTCTTCGCGATCAGGTCCTCCTGCGTGCGCCGCGTCCGCTGGCTGGCGATGGCAAAGGCGCCCCATTCGACGAAGCTGCCGGGATCGACGAGGTCATCGAGATTCTGGCGCGCCGTGCGCTGGTTGGTCTTGCGCCGGCGCGCCTGCGCGTCGGGCCTCCTGTCATCGAGCGTCAAGGCACGACGGTCGAAATACTCGGCAAGATCGGGGCGGATGTGGTCGAGATCGATCTGCTCTTCGGCCGCGGCACCCTTCACCTCGACGTCAGCCTCCTCGACGAACAGCAGCGCATGGCCCTCGTAGATGGTCTCGCCGGCCTCGACCGCGATCCGCCGCACATAGCCGCGCGCCGGGCTGCGGATCTCGTGCTGCATCTTCATGGCGTCCATGATCAGAAGCGGCTGGCCCGCAGCCACGGCGTCGCCCTCCTTCACGGCGATGCTGACGATCGTGCCCTGCATCGGCGCCGGCACCGCCACGCTTCCCTCCGGCGCACCGTCGGGAGTCTCCAACGCGGTTTGGTTTGTCGTCTTACCGAATGCCAGCACCGCCAGCGGATCGACGGCGTCGACACGCGCGCCGGCCTGGCGGCCGCCACTGGCCGTCGGCGGTGCCGCGGCCTGGAAATAGAGGCCGGATTGCAGCTTGGCGGCGGCGTCGATCAGCTTCTTCGCATGCTCGTCGATGAAGCGCGTGTGAACCTTGTCGGCTCGGAAATCGCCGTGCGCCAGCAAGGCGCGCAGGAAGGCGATGTTGCTGGGTGCGCCTTCCAGCCGGAAGGCGGCGAGCGCGCGTTCGGCGCGTGACAGCGCGTCGGCGAAATCGGCCGACGGGCTGTGCACGATCACCTTGGCCAGCAGCGAATCGAAATTGGGATTGGTGCGATAGCCGGCATAGCCGTAGGTGTCGACCCGCACGCCCGGACCCGACGGCGGTTCGAACACGGTGAGCGTGCCGCCGCCCGGCTTGGCCGATCCGTCGGCCGTCATGGTCTCCATGTTGACCCGGAGCTGGATCGCATGGCCGCGCGGCGCGGCGCCTTCGAGGCCGGCCTTGGCCAGGCTCGTACCGCCTGCCAGCAACAACTGCGCCTTCACCAGATCGACGCCCCATACCTCTTCCGTCACGGTGTGCTCGACCTGCAGGCGCGGGTTGGCCTCGATGAAAAAGAAATCCGTGTCGTCGACCAGGAACTCGAAAGTGCCGAGGCTGCAGTACTTCACGGCCTTGGCCATGGTGACAGCCGCGTCGATGATCTTCTTGCGTAGCGCCGGCTTGAGGTTGGGGCTGGGCGCCAGCTCGACGATCTTCTGGCTGCGCCGCTGCAGGGTGCATTCGCGCTCGCCCAGGGCCACAATGCCGCCCTTGCCGTCGCCCACGATCTGCACCTCGATGTGGCGCGCGTGGCCGACCAGCCGCTCGGCATAGAGATCGCCGTTGCCGAAGGCCGATTTGGCCTCGGCCGTGGCGCGGGCGAAGGCGTCGGCGATCTCGCCCTCGGATTTGATCAATCGCATGCCGCGACCGCCGCCGCCGGCGATGGCTTTCAGCGCGATGCCCGATTTCGCGTGCTTCTTGAAGAACGCC
>DATHNU010001131.1:0-2421 GCA_035485695.1 Reyranella sp.
CGACCGTTTCGTCGGAGTCGGGTGAGGAGACCTGGCGCGGCAGCTCGACGCCGTTGGCCCGCCACAGATGGACCATCGAGTCATACCAGACATGGAAGGCGCGGCGGGCGGCCGCGACGGCGTCGGCGTCGCTGTCCAGCACCACGACGTTGCGCGTATTGCCGACGAACGGCATGTCGGCGGGCGCACGACCAAGCGCCGCCCAGGCGGCGCGGTAGCGTTTGGTGAACCGGCCGGCGTCGCGCGTCGGCATGGCGAGCGCCACGTTGCAGCCCAGCCCAGCCAGGCGATCGGCGCTCTCCAGCGAGCGCGTGACGTGCCACAGCGGCGGGTGCGGGCGCTGCACCGGCTGCATCACCATCGGTATGTCGTTCAAGGTGAAGAACTTGCCGGCATGGTCGAGGCGCTCTGCGCCCAGTCCCTTGATCACGATCTCCAGCGTCTCGTCGAAGCGCTCCTGGGCCGTGGCGACATCGATGCCGAAGAACGCCGCTTCATAGGGCGAGGCGCCGCGGCCGACACCGAGCTCGAGCCGGCCGCCGCTCATGACGTCCAGCATGCAGATCTCTTCGATCAGCCTGAGCGGATGATAGAGGCCGAGCGGGTAGGCGAGCGGTCCGAAGCGAAGCTTGGTCGTGCGCTGGGCGACGGCGGCCAGAAACAGGCCGGGCGAGGGCGCCGATCCCAGCGGCGTGCCGTGATGCTCGGCCACGTGATAGGCGTGGAACCCCGCCCATTCATAAATCTCGGTCAGCCGCAGGCGGTCTTCGTATTGGCGCCCCAGGTCGGGGCCTGACCTGTCCAAGTGATCGAAGACGGCGAACTTCATATTTTCTTTTTAAGACAGGTCCTTGTGACCCCATCTTACCAGCAGCCATGAGGCAAGTCGTCGCCGCGCCATGCATAGCTCGACCCGTCTAAAGGGCAGGCATCACTTCCTTGGCGAACAGCTCGATCGAGCGCTTCGATTCCTCGAATGACAGGTCGCCGAAGGCCAGCCGGCAGATGCAGTAGTTGATGCCGGCCACGTCGTTGTCGCGCTTCAGCCGCTCGCGCACCGTGGAGGGCGATCCCGCGATGATGTAGCCGCCCTCGAGCGCCGGCTCGAACTCGGCAGGGATCATCTGGCGTGGCAGGCCGACGCCATGGGCGCGCCACAGATGGATCAGCGCGTCGTACCATAGCGCGAAGGCGCGCTTGGCGGCACTCTGCGCTTCCTTGTCGGTGTCACCCACGACGACGTGCCGGCTGAGTCCGATCAGCGGCAGCTTCTTCTCGTCTCGGCCCAGCGCCTGCCAGGCGGCGCGGTAGCGGGCCGCGAACTGGCCGACGCCTTCGGCCTTCAGGCCGACCACGGTGTTGCAGCCCTGCTTGGCCAGCCGGTCGGCGCTCTCCAGCGAATTGGCGCCGTACCACAGCGGCGGATAGGGACGCTGCACCGGCTGCATCTCCATCGGCACGTCCTCGAAGGTGAAGTACTTGCCGTGATGGCTGAGCCGCTTCTCGGTGAGGCCCTTCAGGATCACCTCGAGCGCCTCGGCGAAGCGTTCCGGGCCGGTGGCGGGATCGACGCCGTAGTAGCCCACTTCGTAAGGCGAGATGCCGCGGCCGATGCCGAGCTCGAGCCGGCCGCCGCTCATCTGGTCGAGCATGCAGATCTCGTCGATCAGGCGCAGCGGATGATAGAGGTTCACCGTGTAGACCAGCGGGCCGAAGCGCAGCGTCCGGGTGCGCTGCGCCACCGCGGCCAGGAACACGCTGGGCGAGGGTGCCATGCCGAGCGGCGTCGCATGATGCTCGGCCAGGTGATAGGCGTGGAAGCCCGCCTGCTCGTAGAGCTCGATCAGCCGCAGCCGCTCGTCGAATTGCCGGCCGAGATCGGACCCGCCGCGGTCCATGTGGTCGAAGACGCCGAACTTCATCCGTTTCCCCCGTTTTGACCGATGCTACAAGGTCCTCATGAAGAAGTATCTCTGCCTCGGCCGCGGCTTTTCCTATGATGAGGCACGCGGCCTGCCCGAGCATGGTATCGCACCAGGCACGCGCTGGTCCGACATTTCCGACGACTGGGTCTGTCCGGACTGCGGAACGCCCAAGTCGGGCTTCGAGATGGTCGAAATTCCCTACTATGCGGAGGCGCGGCCGGCATGAGCGTGCGTTTCATCCTGCGTGCGGGCGAGCGCGGCTATTCGTACCTGCCGGCCGCGGGCCTCAACGCCAGCTACGTCGCGGGCCATCCCGACGGCGTGATCACGCGTCATTCGAGCTTCAACTTCCATGAATACCAGTCGGGCATCCCGGGCCTCGGCGTCATGAAGGTCTTTGGCGACGAGGCCTTCACGCCCAACGGCACGGGCTACAACATGCATCCGCACCACAACTTCATCATCATGGCCTTCGTGCTGGGTGGCACGCTTACCC
>DATHNU010001132.1:0-5659 GCA_035485695.1 Reyranella sp.
CATTCCTCGAGCGTGATGTCCTCGACCGTCTTGCTGAGTCCGATGCCGGCGGAGTTCAGCAGCACGTGGATCGCGCCGAACTTGTCGACGGTCTGGGCGATGGCGGCCTGCCAGTTGTCCTCCGACGTGACGTCGAGCTTCACGAAGTGGCCCGCCGAACCCAGCCTGTCGGCGACCGCCTTGCCGCGGTCGGCGACGATGTCGGCCACCACGACCCTGGCGCCCTCCTGCACCATCAGCGACGCCGCGTTGGCGCCGAGACCCGAGGCGCCGCCGGTGATCAGGGCCACCTTGCCGGCCAGACGATCCGTCATTTGCGCTTGTCCTCCCGTCTTGCTTCTCGATGCACGACCTTGAGGTCTTGCCCCAGACCGCGATGTCTAGCAAGGCGACCCACACGATGCCGAGGACGGGCATGGTTGCAGGGCGGAAATGCCGGGCGGCCCTGGGCCCATTGAAAGAACGAAGTGCCCGACTACGTGGTCAAGCCGCCGGTCTGGCCGCCCCGTCCAGGGTGATGCGGTAGCGGCTGATCGCCAGTATCGACACGACGACGAGGATGACGCCCAGCGCCACCAGTTCGTCCGCGATGTCGTCGAAGGTCGCGCCCTTCAGCATCACGCCACGGGCGATGCGAATGAAGTGCGTGGCCGGCAGCGTCTCGCCCAGCCATTGCGCCCATAACGGCATGCCGCGGAAAGGGAACATGAAGCCTGACAGCAGGATCGAGGGCAGCAGGAGGAAGAAGGCAGCCTGCATCGCCTGGAGCTGGTGTTCGGCCAGGGTGGAGAGGGTGAAGCCGATGGCGAGGTTGACAACGATGAACAGCGCCGTGCCCAGCAGCAGCAGGGCCAGGCTGCCTTCGACGGCGATGTCGAACAGCAGCCAGGAGAGGACGAGGATGACACCTGTCTGGATCAGGCCGATGACGAAATAGGGCACGATCTTGCCGATCATGACCTCGATCGGCCGCGCCGGCGTGGCGAGCAGGTTCTCCATGGTGCCGAGCTCACGCTCGCGGGTGACGGCGAGCGCGGTCATCAGCACCATGGTGACCGACAGGATGACAGCGAGCAGGCCGGGCACGATGTTGAGCCGCGCCTTGCCCTCCGGATTGTAGCGGCGGTGCAGGACGAGCTCGACGGCTTCGGCGCGGCCACTCAGCGATTCCAACGGACCCACCAGGTCGCGTGTCAGCGCCTGTTCGATCGCGGGGCTGGCGGCGGCCAGCGAGTTGGACGCCGACATGGGGTCGGTGGCGTCGGCGTCGATCAGCACCTGCGTGCGCTCGCCGCGGACCAGGCGGCGCGTGAAGTCGGAAGGGATGCGGACGACGAACTGCACCTCGCCCCTTTGCAGCAGGCTGTTGGCTTCGCTCTCGCTGAGCGGCCGGTGGGTGAAGTCCATGTAGCCGGTGTTGGCGAGTGCCGACAGGACGGTGCGGGTGATGCGGCTCTGGTCGGCGACGACCACGGCGGTCGGCAGATGATGCGGATCGGTATCGATGGCGTAGCCGAACAGCAGGAGCTCCAGGATCGGCATGCCGAACATCATGGCGAAACTCAGCCGGTCCCGGCAGAGCGGCATCACTTCCTTGATGACAATGGCGCCAAGCCGCACCCAAAAGCCACGCACCGCTGACCAGTAGCCCACGGTCAGGCCTCCGCCATATTGTCCTGGGCCATTCCCATGAGGTGAATGAAAATGTCCTCGAGCGTGGGCTCCGCCTCCTGCCACTGCAGGGTGGGGTCGCTTCGAAACGGCGCGATCGCCGCGAGGAGGGCACCGCGCTCGGCCCCGCAGACATGCAGGGTCGCGCCGAAGGCCGCGGCGCTCACGCCCGGCGCGTCTCGGAGAGACCCGGCGAGCCGATCGGCGCCCGCACCGGAGGCCACGAAGGCGTGAAGGCCGCAGTCCTTCACGATGTCTCCCACCGCGCCGCGCGCCATCAGCTCGCCGTAGGCGATGTAGGCGATCTCGTGACAGCGCTCGGCCTCGTCCATGTAGTGGGTCGAGACCAGCACGGTGATGCCCTGCGCGGCATAGCCATGGATCGCGTCCCAGAAGGCGCGGCGGGCCTTGGGATCGACCCCGGCGGTGGGCTCGTCGAGCAGCAGCAGCTTGGGCTCGTGCAGCACGGCGGCGGCTAGCGAAAGCCGCTGTTTCCAGCCGCCCGACAGCGCGCCGGTGAGCTGGCGCTGCCGCGACGCGAGGCCGAGCTGCTCGAGCGCACGGTCGACCCGTTCGCGGCGTCGGTCGAGCCCATGGACCCGTGCCACGAACTCGAGGTTCTCGCGGATGGTGAGGTCACCGTAGAGGCCGAAATGCTGCGTCATGTAACCGGTCTGGCGCTTGATCTCTTCACGCTCGCGCACCAGGTCGTGGCCGAGGCAGCGGCCATCGCCGCCATCGGGCGTCAGCAGGCCGCAAATCATGCGCAACGTGGTCGTCTTGCCCGAGCCGTTCGGACCGAGGAAGCCGCAAATGCGACCCTGCTCGATCGACAGGCTCAACCGGTCAACCACGGTGCGCGGGCCGTAGCGCTTGACCAGGTCGTGGACGTCGATCGCCAGGCTCATGGCTTGGCGTCCGCCATGAACTCCTCGACGGCGATGGGCAGGCCGGGCTGCAGCGGCAGCCGTGTCGGGTCGGGCCGCGCCTCGATCATGAAGACGAGCTTGGCGCGCGCGCTTTGCGAATAGATGACCGGCGGGGTGTATTCCGCCCGCGGCGAGACATAGGTGATCGTGGCGACGAGATCCGTTGTGCAGCCGTCGCAGGTGAAGCGCACCTGCCCACCCGCGTGCGCCTTCGCCACGTCCAGCTCGGGCAGGAAGAAGCGCAGCTTGACGCGGAAGTCGGGCAGCAGAGACACGACCGGCGAGCCTACCGGCACCCATTCGCCGACATTGAAGAAGGTGTTCTCGACCAGCGCGTCGTCGGGCGCGAGCGGCATCAGGTCGGCGAGCCGGTTTCTGGCGCGTGCGAGCATGGCCTGGTTCTGCTCGATCAGCGCCGCGGCGGCGGCGATCTCGGAGTCGCGGGCGGCGAGGTCGCCGACGCGTTCCCTGGCGGCAAGGGCTGCGGCCCGGGCGCGCAGTTCGGCCACCTTCTCCACCGCCTGGTCGTAGCTCTGGCGGGAGCTGTAGTTCTTGGCCGTCAGGTCGGTCTGGCGCTTGAGCTCCTGCTCGGCCAGGGTCAGGCCCGCCTCGAGCTGGCGGCGCTGGGCGCGTACCACGTCCTGTTCTTCCGATCGCTTGCCGGTCAACAGATTGTCGTGGCGAGCCTGGAATTCCGTCAACGTCGCCGTGGCGCGCGCCACTTCGGCTTCGGCTTGCGTGGTATCGATGACGTAGAGCCGATCGCCCCTCTTGACCCTGCCGCCCCGTTCGATGGGACGCGCCACGAGGCGACCGGCAATGGGCGGGGCCACAAGCGTCGACTCGCCTTCGACATAGCCGAGATAGTGTGGCGCGGTCGGATCGTGGTGGAACGCCGCGAGGAATTGCCCGCCCACCTTGTTGGTCGCGAGCAACGTACCGCCCACGGCGGCTACAGCAATCAGGAGTGCGAGCTTCATGGTTGCAGCTCCGGCAAAACGGGCTCTGGCCGCAACGTCTGCGAGCGCACGGCCCGGCTGAAATTGTTGTCGGGCACCGTACCGCTGCAGAACTTCCATAGATAGGATCATTTCCGCATGTTTGTTTCCAATGTTTCATCCCCTAGTGTCGACTGATCGAGGGAAGGGATCGTAATGGTGCGTACTGGGATTTGGTCATGGGTCGTGGGCATCGTTATGCTGGCCGCCCCCGTGGCGGCGCAGGACGCCTACCCCAACCGTCCCGTGCGCTGGGTCGTGCCGTTTCCGGCAGGCGGACCGACCGACACCCTCTCGCGCATTCTCGCCGCCAAGCTCGGCGAGCAGTGGGGCCAAAGCGTCGTCATCGAGAACAAGGGCGGCGCCTCGGGCGCCATCGGCAGTGACGCCGTCGCCAAGGCGCCGCCCGACGGCTACACGCTGATCCTAGGCACGCAGAGCACGCACGGCTCGAACCTGATCTTCTTTCCCAACCTGCCCTACGACCCGATCAAGGACTTCCAGCCGCTGGCCCTGATCGGCACGGCCTGCATGGCCCTGGTGACGGCGCCCAGCGTGCCGGCGAACACGCCGAAGGAGCTGGTCGAGTGGATCCGCAAGCAAGATGGCGGCGTGAACTACGCTTCGGCTGCACCCGGCAGCTCCCAGCACGTCGCCGCCGAGCTTCTGGTCAAGCGTGCCGGCCTCCAGGCCACGCACGTGCCGTATCGCGGCAGCTCGGCCGCCATGCCCGACCTGATGAGCGGCCGTGTCACTTTCATGTTCGACAACCTGCCCTCGGCCTTGCCGCAGGCACGTGCGGGCAAGGTCAAGGCGCTGGCCCAGACCTGCGCGGTGCGCTCGCCCTCGGCGCCCGATCTGCCGACCATGGAGGAGGCGGGTTTCCCCGACTTCGCGATCGAGGGTTGGTACGGCATCTTCGCGCCGGCCCGGACGCCGCGGCCGATCGTCGGCAAGCTGTCGGCCGACATCAACAAGGCGCTCAAGGCCCCCGAGTCGATGGAACGCTGGAAGGAGCTGGGCTTCGATCCGATCGGCGGCACGCCCGAGCAATTCGCCGAGCGCCAGAAGGCGGATCTCGCCTACTGGAAGCGGATGATCGAGTACACCGGCATCAAAGTGGAGTAGGGCGTCGTGGCGACGCCGTCGGCAGGCCAGGTCACGGCGTGATCCAGTACAATACCGACCGCGACCCGCGCTGGTCGCGACCCATCGACCGGCTGTTGCACCGGCGGCCGGCGGCGTAGACTGGCGCTCTACAGGAGGTCGCCATGGATACCCTTCACTCCCCCCGCACCCTCGACTCCAAGCCCATCGCGCCGGCGTTGTTCGCTCACTTCGTGCTGCGTTCGGCCAACATGCAGCCGATGGTCGACTGGTACTCGACCGTGCTCAACATGCACGTCGTGAAGCGCAACGACTTCATCTGCTTTTTGACCTACGACGACGAACACCACCGGCTGGCGATTGTGAACATCGCGGGCCTGCAGGCGCCCAACCCTAAGAGCTGGGGCCTGGCCCATGTCGCGTACACGTTCGGCAATGTCGGTGAGCTGCTGTCGACCTATCGCCGCCTCAAGAAGGCCGGCATCGAGCCCTACCGCCCGATCCATCACGGGCCGACGCTGTCGATGTACTACCACGATCCCGACGGCAACTCGGTCGAGCTGCAGGTCGATTGCTTCAAGACCAAGGAAGAGACTGCGGCGTACTTCCAGACCGAGTCCTTCACGAAGAACCCGATCGGTATCAATTTCGATCCCGAGACGCTGGTCGCGGCCTACGAAGCGGGCGCCTCCGAAGCCGAGCTGCTGCGCCAGCCCGCCGGCCCGGCGGCGTCGCCGCAGGGGCTTGCCTAGAACAGCCAGATCAGGGTCGCGCCACCCACCGCCACGACGGCGACCGAGGTCAGCGCCATGACCAGGCGCGGCGCGCGATAGGTCTGGCTGTCGATGCTGTTGGCCACGTGCAGGTAATGCCAGATGGCGCCGCACATGATCACCAGCCCCAGGATGACGAGGCCGACGCCGACCGCCTCGGCGTGCCGGTTCGACGCGCGCG
>DATHNU010001133.1:0-12697 GCA_035485695.1 Reyranella sp.
CGCTTGTGGGCAAGCGCCACATAGTCGTAGCCGAACGAGCTGCCGCCGCGGATCGCCGTCTCGCGCTCCCACGAGCGCACGATGCTGACGGCGTCGTTGGCGGCATTGGCCGGCGCCGCCTCGAACAGGTCCGCGAGGTCGGTGTCGAGCACCTGCGCGATCTTCACCAGCGTGCCGATCGGCGGGATGACCTTGGAATTCTCGATCTTGGACAGATAGCCCTTGGTGAAACCCGCCTTGGCGGCCAGCCGGTCCTGCGTGAAGCCCAGGCCGGCGCGCAGGGCGGATATCCGCCGGCCCAACAGGAGCTCGACCTCGGTCGGCCGCGCAGCCTTCGCCCGACGCTTCGTCGGCGCCGCGCGCTTGCCTACCTTGCGGCTTCGAGCGGCGGGAACTGTGCGAGATTTGCCGACCATGCGCGTTGGTATTCCAGGATGCGGGCGGTTTCGTCGGCCACCTCGGCACCGTAAAACCTCTTCAGAAGATGCAGCATCGCGTCGATGCAGAGCGACACCCCTCCGCCGGTTATTACACGATCCTCGTCGACCAGGCTTGCCTCGCGCACATCGATCAGGGGATGCAGCTCGCGCATCCTCTGGATCGGCGGCGCCTCGGGCGGCACGACCTCACGCTTGGTGGTCGCCCGCCTGCCGTCGAGCACGCCGCTCGCCCCCAGGATCATGCCGCCGGTGCAGACCGACACCAGGAGTGTGTCGCTTGCGCGCCGCCGCAGCGCCGCCAGCGTCTCCGGCCGTTGGCTTTCGCTCACCCAGCCCGGCCCCCCGGTGACCACGATTACGTCCTGCCGCGGCACCGCTTCGAGCGCGTGATCGGCCATCACGACCAGGCCGTTCGACAGCGTCACCGCGCCGGCTGCCGGTGCCAGCGTGCAGATCTCGATGTCGGGCCGGATGCGGCGGGCCATCGACAGCACGCCGAATGTCGCCAAGTCGATCGGCTCGACCCCGTCATAGATGAAGATGCCGAATTTCATGCCGCGTTCCTTCCGACCGGTGATCTCAATAGGCAACATTTGCGCCGAAAAGTTGAATGGCATGAAACATGCGGTATTTCCGGCGAACGGTGTGCCGGCCCCCGGCGACTGCCGAAATTCCAGGCAACGGCCCGCCTCTCGAGGGCCGAGCGTCTCGAAAAGGAACACTGCCATGGCTTCGACGACTGCCGCCATCGGTTCGGCCAGCCCCGCCACCCCGAACATGGCAGCGATCGCCTTCGCCAGCACGCTGGGCACCATCATCGAATGGTACGACTTTTTGATCTACGGCACGGCCGCCGCCCTGGTCTTCAACAAGCTGTTCTTTCCCACCGTCACGCCGCTGGCCGGCACCTTGGCGGCACTGGCGACCTATGCGGTGGGCTTCGTGGCACGGCCGGTGGGCGGGGCGCTGTTCGGCTATTTCGGCGACCGCATCGGGCGCAAGTCAATGCTGATGCTCACCATGTTCGTGATGGGTCTGGGCACGTTCCTGATCGGCCTGTTGCCGACTTATAGCCAGATCGGCATCTGGGCGCCCGCCTTGCTGGTCGTGCTGCGCTTCATCCAGGGCATCGGGCTGGGCGGCGAATGGGGCGGCGCCTCGCTGATGGTGCTGGAGCACGCGCCGTCCGACCGCCGCGGCTTCTACGGCAGCCTGGTGCAGGTCGGCTTCCCGCTGGGACTGGTCACCTCCTCGGGAGTCTTCGCCATCGTCTCCTTGCTGCCCGAAGACCAGTTCCTGGCGTGGGGCTGGCGCATTCCCTTCCTCATCAGCATCGTGCTGGTGGCGCTGGGCGCCTTCATCCGCGCCCGCATTCCCGAAACGCCGGTCTTCGAAGCGCTCAAGGCGAAGCAGGACCTCTCCCGCAATCCCTTCTTCGAGGCGGTATTCAAGAGCCCACGCGCCTTCTTCGTGGCGCTGGGGCTGAAACTCTCCGAAGTGTCGTGGGTCTACATGCTGACGGTGTTCGTCGTGGTCTACGCCACGACCAAGCTCGCTCTGCCGCGCACCCTGCTGCTCGACGCGATCTTCTGGGCCGCCGTGGTCGAGGTCGCGACCATCCCGCTGTTCGGCTACCTGAGCGACAAGATCGGCCGCCGGCCGTTCTATTTCGCCGGCGTGATCTTCACCATTGCCTTCGCCTTCCCGCTGTTCTGGCTTCTAGATATGAAGACGCCGTGGATCGTCATGACGGCGGTGATCGTGGCGCTCAATTTCGGCCACGGGCTTATGTTCGCGCCCGAATCGGCCTACTTCCCCGAGCTGTTCGGCGCCAGGGTGCGCTACAGCGGCGCCTCGTTCGGCTTCCAGGCCTCGGCGGCGATCGGCGGCGGCTTCGCCCCGATCATCGCCACGGCGTTGGCCGCCTACATGGGCGGAACGGCCGGCGTGTCGGTGATGCTGATCCTGCTTGCGCTGCTCACCCTGATCGCCACGTTCTTCGCCCACGAAACCAAGGACCAACCGCTGCTGAAATGACGTGCTAGAAAAGAGCCCCAAGCAAAGAGACCAAGCAAGCGCCCGGGAGAGAACGATGCCGCAGCCGACCAGGATCCGCTATTTCGGCTGGTCCGCCCTGTCGATCGAGACCGGCGACGGTGCGCTGTTCTTCGATCCGTTCTTCCGTCCCTACTGCGGCGCGGAGTGGTTTCATCTCGCGGATTTCATGCACGCCAAGTACATCTGCGTGACCCACGGACACGAGGAGCATTTCCTCGACGTGCCGGTGATCGCCCATGCGACCGGCGCCACCGTCATCGGCTCGCCCGCGGTCTGCTCGTTCCTGAAACGGCGGCGCGGCATCCCGGCGGACAAGCTTCTCGTCATCGACCCCGCGACCTTCGGCTCGATCTCGGTGCCGGGCTTCGCGCTGTCGGCCTTCAAATGGAAGCATCGCGACATCAACCTCACCAAGGCGATGACCAAGGCGGTGTTCCACGGCAACGCGACGCAGCTTTCGTGGGCCTGGAGCAGCGCCACCCGCGCCCCGTTCTATGCACCCTACACCGGCTTCCATGTCGGGCTGCCGGACGGCCTCACGATCCTGAACTACAACGAGGGCTTCAACACCAAGATGACTGACGCCGAGATCGGCGATCTCGGGCGGCGCTACCGCACCGACGTCCTGCTGGCCGGCATGCAGCTCAATTTCATCGACGACGTGGTGCGCGGCGTGGCGGCGCTCAGGCCCAAGGTCGTGATCCTCTACCCGCCGCACGACAGGTTTCACGCCATGATGGGCGCCGTGTCCGAGCCGTGGCCCGCTTTCGCCGCGGCGCTCAACAAACGTTTCCCCGAGATCGCCGTGCATATCGCCGAGCCGGGCTTCGACCTTGCCGTGAGCCCCGACGATCGCTCGCTCCTCGCGCAAAGGGTCGCCTAGGCCGACGGTCTGACCTCGCTATTGCGGCTCGATGTTCAGGCTCTTGATCAGGTCGATCCAGATCGGGCCCTCCTCGCGCACCACCTTCTCGAAATAGACGTGGTCGCGCGCCGCCTCGTCGATGCCGAACGTGTCGAGAACCTTCTGGATGCGTTCGGTCCGGCCGCCCTCGACCATCATGTCGGAGAGCTTCCGCACGATCGCGGGCTTCATGCCGGCGGGCCCCACCAGACCGATCCAGCCGCGCACCAGGAAGGCCTGCTCGGTCGCGCCCTGCTCATGGAAGGTCGGCACGTCCGGCAGCTTCTTCGAGCGCACCATCGACGGCACGGCGATCGGCCGGCCGCTGCCCGACTGCAGCACGCTCGCCGCCGCCGCGATGCTGCCGCTGCCGCCCTGCACCGCGCCCGAGGCCACGTCCTGCCACATCAAGGCCTCGCCGCGGTAATGCACGGCCTCCATCGCGAGCCCATAGTGGCGGTTCAGCGCCTCGACGACGACATGGCTGTACGAGCCGATGCCGTAGGTCCCGAGCGATACCTTGTGATGGCGCGCATGATCGGCGAACTCCGCCAGGTTCCGGGCCGGCACGTCCTTGCCGATGATCGTCGGCAAGTGGCCCGCGTTCATCCACGAGATCAGCACGAAGTCCTTGTCCGGATCGTAGGGCAGCTTCTTGAACAGCACCTTGTTCATGATCATCGTGGTCGAGATCGTCCACATCAGCGTGTAGCCGTCCGGCGCAGCGTTCTTGACCTGCTCGGCGGCGATGGCGCCGCTCGCCCCCGCCTTGTTCTCGACGAAGACCGGCTGCCCCGTCTTCTGGGCGATATGCTCGCCATAGGCGCGTGCGAAGATGTCGGTCAGTCCGCCAGCGGGATAGCCGCAGATGATGCGAATCGGCTTGCTGGGCCAGGCTTCCTCCGCCAGGGCGGGTGACGGCAAGGCGGCAGCGGCCGCACCCATCGAGCCATAGCGCAGCAGGTCGCGCCGTGTCGCATGGATCATCTCATCCTCCCTGCAGCGCACGTGCGACGGTCTGGGCCGTCTTGGTCGCGCCTGACATCAGGATGGCGTCGATTTGCCCGGCGGTAAAGCGCGCCGCACGCTATAGTCGCATCCCTGATCGATCGGGGGTCGACGATGATGACCTTGCAGAAGATGGCAGTCGCGCTTGTGCTGCTCTCGCCGTACGCAGCCCAGGCGCAATCGCCCGGAGATCCGCCCAAGGATCAGAGTGTTTGCAGCACCGTCGCGCACACCGTTCTTGCCATCAACCCCTCCGGCGGCTGGCGCGGTCCCTGGCAGCAGCCGCTTCGCGCCCTCGCCAAGGCCCCGGGCGGCGCCGTCAGCATCGATGCGGAGGGATGGCGTGCCGAGACCAAGGCGCAAGCGCTGGACAGGCTGCGCCAGAACTATCGGGCCGCGCCCGGTCTGACGGAGGCGATCGGACGCCTGATGGATGATAACGGCACGGTCTCCCTGTACCGCTTTGGCGGAAGCTCGCTCAACATGGCCGAGTCCGTCGGGGGAACGGCAAGCTGCCAATACTTCGTCTTCTTCGATGCGCCGTCCGCAGGCGCTGCACACGCCGTTGCCGCTCCTCCTATTGTCGAGAACGCCGAGCCCTTCACGTTCTGCGTCAAGACGACGGGCTATGCCGGGGAAGTTGCCGGCGTGCCGGCCTTTATCGTCGAGACCGACCAGGACAGTACGGTCGAGCTCTCCTTCACGCCCTGGCGGGGTGGCAGCTGGCAAGGGCAGTGCAGGGTCGTCATCCGCTTCAGCGACGTCTTCGAGATGGTCGACCGGTTCTGCAAGGACGTGGACTGCACCGAGATGGCGAACCAGGCCCTGTCTCTCACCAGGAAGGTCGACCAGTCTCCGCAAGCCGCACAGGACGAGGCCAACGGCCGGGACGCCAAATTCAAGGCATTGAAGACGCTGGCAGACGATCGGCCGCCGGACAGTCAGTTGCCGACCTTCGGCGGCGAGATTCACGGCCTTTTCGGCAGCGCCTACAACGAATTTGCCCAGGACGCGGTCCTTGTGCCGATCGTCGTCGGCGGCGAGACCTATCTCGGCCGCGTGGGCCACGCCACCGTCGCCTGGCGCACGGTGCCGGACTACCTGTTCGCCGTCTACAAGAGGGTCGGCGACGGCCTCGAGCCGGTGGCCGGCTTCTACATCAGCAAAACGCGCGGCAAGCCGACAAGCGCCACGGTCGACTGAGTCCGCTCACTGCGGCTCGATGTTCAGGCTCCTGATGACGTCGATCCAGACCGGCCCTTCCTCGTCGAGGACCTTCTGGAAATAGGTGCGGTCGCGCGCCGCCTCGTCGATGCCGAACGTGTCGATGATCTTCTGGATGCGCTCGGTCTTGCCGCCCTCGACCATCAGGTCGGAGAGCTTCTGCACGATCTCCTCCGGCGTTCCCGCCGGCGCCGCGCAGCCGACCCAGCCGCGCACCTGGAACGCCTTCTCGGGAAGTCCCTGCTCGTAGAAGGTCGCCACGTCCGGCAGCTTCCTCATGCGCTCCATGGTCGGCACGGCGATCGGCCGGCCGGCGCCCGACTGCAGCACCGCGCTCGCCGAGGCGTAGCTGCCGCTCGCGCCCTGGACGGCGCCGGAGGCCACGTCCTGCCACATCAGCGCCTCGCCGCGGTAGTGGACCGCTTCCATCTGGAGGCCGTAGTGGCGATTGAGCGTCTCGGCCACGACGTGGGCGTAGGAGCCCGCGCCGTAGGTGGCGAGCGAGACCTTGCGGTCGCGCGCCCAGGCGGCGAACTCCGGGATGCTCTTCGCCGGTATGTCCTTGCCGATGATCGTCGGCAGGTGGCCGGTGTTGAACCAGGCGACCAGCGCGAAGTCCTTGTCGGGGTTGTAGGGCAGTTTCTTGAACAGCACCTTGTTCTGAACCATCGTCGTGGAGTTGGTGAACATCAGGGTGCAGCCATCGGGCGGTGCCGCCTTGACCATCTCCGCGCCGATCGCGCCGGCAGCGCCTGCCTTGTTCTCGACGACCACCGGCTGGCCGGTCTTCTGCGATACGTATTCGCCGTAGGCACGCGAGAAGACGTCGGTCAGGCCGCCCGCCGGATAGGTGCAGATGATGCGGATGGGCTTGTTCGGCCAGGCTTGCGCGATGGCAGGCGCCGGCAACGCCGCGGCGGCCGCCGCCGCACCGTAACGCAGCATCTCGCGACGCGTCGGGCGGACGATCATTCTTGCCTCCCATCAACGTCCATGGGCCAACGTCCATGGGCCAACGTCCACGGCCCAACGTCCATGGGGCGCGTCCGCCGCGACTGTCTCTACGCTGTCTTGGTCGCGCCCGATTTCAGCATGGCGTCGATTTCGGCGGCGGTAAAGCCGGCCTCGCGCAGCACCTCGACGCTGTGCTCGCCCAGCCGCGGCTGCAGGCGCCTGACCTCGGGCTTGGTCTTGCTGAAGCGCGGCGGGATGTCGGGCATGCGCAGTCGGCCCTCGGTCGGATGCTCGACTTCCTTCCAGAAGCCGGTGGCCTGCAGCTGCGGGTCGACGAACAGGTCGTCCAGCGTGTTGACCGGCCCGTGCGGCACGTTGGAGTTCTTGAGCAGTGCCATCCATTCGGCGTTGGTCCGCGTGGCGCAGATCTCGGCCAGGGTCGCGTAATAGTGCTCGACGTTCTTGAGGCGAAAGGCGAGCGAGGTGAAGCGCGGGTCCTTCGCCAGGTCGTCGCGGCCGATCAGGGTGCAGAACTCCTTCCAGTGCCCGTCGGTATAGGGCAGCAGCGCGAAGTAGCCGTCCTTGGAGGGATAGGGCCGCCGCTCCTTGTTGAGCACGCGTTTGTAGCCCGCCGTCTCGAGCGCCGGCCGGAACGTCTCGCCGTAGAGATGCTCGACCATGACGAAGGAGACCAGGGTTTCATACATCGGCACTTCGACCGCCTGGCCCTTGCCGGTGCGCTCGCGCGCGAACAGGGCGGCCAGCAACGCCGAGACCACGCCGTTGGAGCTGGTCTTGTCGGCCACGATGGTCGGCAGGAAGCGTGGCTGGCCCGCGACCACGGCCTGCAGCGACGCCAGGCCCGATCCCGCCTGGATGATGTCGTCATAGGCGGCCTTCGGGCCCATCGGCCCGGCCGCGCGGTAGCCGTAGGTCGCGAGATAGACGAGACGCGGATTGATCTTCTCGAACGCCTCGTACTCCACGCCCAACCGCCGGGCGGGGTCGGGTCGATAGTTGTGCATCAGCACGTCGGCGGTCTCGGCCAGCTTGAACAGCGCCTGGCGACCGGCGTCCTGCTTGAGGTCGAGCACGATCGAGCGCTTGGAGCGATTGCAGCCGAGATAGAAGGCGGCCATGCCCGGATTGCGCGCCGGTCCGAGCTGGCGCGTGGTGTCGCCCTCGGGCGGCTCGATCTTGATCACGTCGGCGCCGAGATCGCCCAATTGCTGGGCCGCCCACGGTCCCAGCACGACCGTCGTGCAGTCGAGAATCCTGACGCCGTCCAACGGGCCCGCCATCGACAGTACCTCCCAATGCTTTCTTCCCGACTACCACAAGTTGGTCACGCGTGTGCGGGAAACGTGACTGGCAAGCGTTCTTGCAGCCGCCGCCATGCAGAAGCGATTTCCGCAGACCTTGCGGCGGCCAAGGAGGCAAGGATGCTCGAAGAGGCGAACAAGCCGCGACGCACGGACAATTGGGGAGCGTGCTTCACCGCCGCCGCCGTGGCGACGGCCCTGGTTGGCGCAACGGTCGCCCGTGCCGACGACGATGACCACTGGAAGAAACGGAGGCGGTGCCATCACGCCGCGCCGTACTACGTCGCGGTGCCGCCGATGGTCCGTCACGCCCCACGGCCGATCGTCTATGCGCCGCCGCCGGTCGTCTATTATCCGGCACCGATGGCATACGCGCCCGCCTATCCATCCTATGGGCCGCCAGTCGGCAGCCTGAACCTCGGCGTCATCCCGCCGCTGCGCTAGGCCGGATCACGGATCGGTCACAAGGCCCGGGCCGTTGTCCTTGCAAGGAACCCACAAACTCCTCCTTGCCGTCACAATCCGACACGTATCCCCCTCCGTTGGGACGACAAGCAGTTGTCATCCCGTGTTGCCACAGGAGGCTGTAATGCGTGGACTTGTGCGGAAGACCATCCTGGCCACCGCGATCGCGGGCTCCGGTATCTTCCTTGCGGTGGGCGCCCAGGCCCATGACGACGATCATTGGCGCGACGAGCATTGGCGCCGCGAACACCACCAATATGTCGAGGAGCACGAGCACTGGCGCCATGAACCGCCGCGGCGCGTCGTCTACGAGCGCCCGCCGGTCATCGTGGCACCGGCTCCGATCATGATGGCACCTGCTCCGGTCTATACGCCGGCGATGCCGTCGAGCCTGAATCTCAACTTCAACGTCCCCCTGCGCTAATCATCGACCCGATGGCCCGCCGGACGGACTTCCGTCCGGCGGGTTGACTCCTGCCGGCAGGGCCTTATTCTGGCCCCCATGCTGCGACTGACGACGCTTCGACTTATTGGCTGATCCGCCGCCCCCTGCCCGGGGCCCTGCGGATCGCTTGTCGTTCGTCTCAATCCTTCCACCAGTCGCCGCCACCCCGTTTCGGTCCATCGCAGTGTTCGCTTAGTGCCTTTTGGCCGTGCGCGGCGCGAGGAGTCTTTCGATGTCACCCCAGAAACCCATGATGCCGACCGCGGGCGAGAAGTACGTTCCCTTCAAGCCCATCCCGCTGCCCGACCGACAATGGCCCTCCAAGGTCATCACCAAGCCGCCGGTGTGGTGCGCGGTCGATCTGCGCGACGGCAACCAGGCGCTCATCGAGCCGATGGATTCCGACCGCAAGACGCGCATGTTCAAGTTGCTCTGCGACATGGGCTTCAAGGAGATCGAGGTCGGCTTTCCGGCGGCATCGGAGACCGATTTCGACTTCGTGCGCGAGCTCATCGAAAAGAAGATGATCCCGGATGATGTCACCATCCAGGTGCTGACGCAGAGCCGGCCGGAGCTCATCGAGCGCACCTTCGAAGCCTGCCGCGGCGCCAAGCGTGCCATCGTCCATCTCTACAATTCGACCTCGACGCTCCAGCGGCGGGTCGTGTTCGGCATGGATTACAGCGGCATCGTCGACATCGCCGTGTCGGGCGCCAAGCTCGTCAAGCAGCTGGCCGACGCCGACCCCAATACCGAGTGGGTTTACGAGTACTCGCCGGAAAGCTTCACCGGCACCGAGCTCGAGTTCGCGCGCGACATCTGCGCCGCGGTTGGCGACGTCTACCAGCCGACGCCAGAGAAGAAGATGATCATCAACCTGCCGGCAACGGTCGAGATGGCCTCGGCCAATATCTATGCCGACCAGATCGAATGGTGCCATCGCAACTTCAAGTACCGCGATTCGATCGTGCTCAGCCTGCACCCGCACAACGACCGCGGCACCGGCGTGGCGGCGGCCGAGCTCGGCTACATGGCCGGCGCCGACCGCATCGAGGGCTGCCTGTTCGGCAACGGCGAGCGCACGGGCAACGTCGATCTCGTGACCCTGGGGCTCAACATGTACACCCAGGGCGTCGATCCCGAGATCGACTTCTCCAACATCAACGAGATCCGACAGACGGTCGAATACTGCAACCAGCTCCCGGTCCATCCGCGCCATCCCTATGGCGGCGACCTGGTGTTCACTGCCTTCTCGGGCTCGCACCAGGACGCGATCAACAAGGGCTTCAAGGCATTGCAGAGCTCGAACAGCAAGGTCTGGGAAATCCCCTACCTGCCGATCGACCCGGCCGATCTCGGCCGCAGCTACGAAGCGATCATCCGCATCAACAGCCAGTCCGGCAAAGGCGGCATCGCCTACATCCTGAAGAGCGACTACGGCATCGACATGCCGCGCCTTCTCCAGGTCGAGTTCTCCAAGCGGATCCAGCAGATCGCCGACGAGACCGGCAAGGAGATCATGCCGGCGCTGATCTGGGACACGTTCCGCAACGAATATCTCGAGAACACGAAGCCCGTGGACTTCATCAGCCACACCACAGTGCCCGAGCCGGATCATCCCGACGTGCGTCTTCTCGACGCCAAGGTGATGTTCAACGGCAAGGAGCAGAAGATCAGCGGTCGCGGCAACGGACCGATCGCAGGCTATGTCGACGCGCTCGGCAAAAACTGCGGCGTCGGCATCAAGGTGCGCGACTATCACCAGCATGCCACCGGCGCGGGTTCGGATGCGCAGGCTGTCAGCTTCATCGAGGCCGAGACCAGCGACGGCCGCGTGCTGTGGGGCGTCGGCATGGATTCCAACATCGTGACGGCGTCACTCAAGGCGGTGACGTCGGCGGCCAACCGCGCTGTCGCCGCCAGATAGCAATACCGTTGCACGACGGCGTTCTCTACGATCACGGGCGGGCGAGATGCCCGCCCGTTCATCGTCTGGAGATACAGCCCATGTCCTTCTTCCGCCTCAAGACGCCCTCCGCAAATCTGCTCATCGGCATCGCCATCGGCGCTGTCGGCGGCGCCTGCGCCGCCGGCGCCAATCAGCCCCACATGCAGGCGGCGTTGAACTCGCTGCAGGCGGCCCGGGCAGAGCTGGTACAGGCCGCACCGGACAAGGGGGGCTATCGCGCGCGCGCGATCACCCGTACCGAAGAAGCGATCAACGAGACCGAGCGGGGCATCAGATACGCCGGCGACTGATGCACACCGCTTCATCCAAGCCGAATCAAGCCACGGGCGTGTTCTCCGGGGAGCCGGCATGGACTCCAATATCGTCGCGGCCTCGCTCAAGGCGGTGACGTCGGCGGCCAACCGCGCGGGCGCCGCCAAATAGCGGTTTCATCGCACAATGGCGTTCTCTACGATTGCGAACGGGCGGGCAAAATCCCCGCCCGTTCAACGTTTGGAGATACAGCTCATGTCCGACTCCCGTCTCTCGCCGATCGCCTACGTGCTCATCGGCATCGCCATCGGCGGTCTCGCCGGCGCCTGCGCGGCGGGCGCAGACCAGCCCAACATGCAGGCTGCCCTGGGCTCCTTGCAGCAGGCGCGCTCCTATCTCGTCCAGGCGACGCCCAACAAGGGCGGCCATCGCGAGCGTGCGATCAACCTCGTCAACCAGGCGATCAACGAGACCGAGGCCGGCATGGCCTACTCCGGCTACTGATCCGCGTCGCCGCTCGACAGGTCTCTCGCTTCATCAAGGCTGAACTCAAATAGCGATACCCTCGCCACGTGGCCGGCTTTAGACTCGTGAACGGGCGGGGCTTCCGCCCGTTCAACGTCTGGAGGATCGCCTCGATGGCTCGCTTCTTTCCCAAGTCGCCCGTTGCTCTCCTGCTCGTCGGCGGCACCGCCGGCGCAATCGTCGGCGCCTGTGTCGCCATGGCGGCCCAGCCCAACATGCAGGCGGCGCTGGGCTCCATGCAGGCCGCACGCGCCGAGCTGGTGCGCGCCACGCCCAACAAGGGCGGCCATCGCGAGCGCGCGCTCGGCTTTCTCGACTCGGCGATCGGTGAGACCAAGGCCGGCATCGCCTATGCCGGTCCCTGATGCCGCTCCCTGATGTCGCCGCCTGATGTTGGTCGGTAGCGGGGGGACCTCGACGACACGGGCGGTTAGCGCGTAGAACGGCCGTCATGGCCAAAGAGAAAAAGAAGTCCCCGCGTAAGTCTCCCTCCAAGAAGCGTCCGGCGAATGCGCCTGACGCCAATCTGCTCGTCGACCTGCTGAAATGGGCGAAGGCCGCCGGCGCCGACTCCGCGGACGCCATCTATGTCAACGGCGAGTCGATTTCGGTCGCCCAGCGCATGGGCGAACGCGAGAAGCTCGAGAGCAGCGAAGGCCGCGACCTCGGGCTGCGCGTGTTTGTGGGCCAGCGCCAGGCCTTCGTCTCCTCGACCGACTTCGCGGTCCCGGCGCTGCGCACGCTCGCACAACGCGCCGTCGATATGGCGCGCGCGGTGCCCGAGGATCCGGTGTGCGGCATCGCACCGGAGGAATTGCTGGCCCGGAGCTGGCCCGACCTCGATCTCGACGACAAGCGGCGGCCCTCGGCCCGGTCGCTGCTGGCGATGGCGGCGGAGGCCGAGGACGCCGCCCGCGCCGTCAAGGGCGTGACGAATTCGGAGGGCGCCGAGGCGAGCTGGGGCCGTTCCTCGGTCGTCCTGGCCGCCAGCAACGGCTTCTCCGGCGGCTATCGGCGCAGCGGTTTTTCGCTGTCCTGCTCGGTGCTGGGCGGCGAGGGCACCGGCATGGAGCGCGACTATGAATGGTCGAGCGCCGTGCATTTCGAGGACCTGATGGCGCCGGCCCGGGT
>DATHNU010001134.1:0-3766 GCA_035485695.1 Reyranella sp.
GCTTTGCCTCGGGACGATGACGTTCGGCCTGCAGTGCGACGTGGCCCAGAGCAACGCGATCATGGATGCCGCGGCGGCCGGCGGGATCGATTTCTTCGATGCCGCCGACGTCTATCCGCTGGGCGGCGGCCACAATACCGCCGGGCGGACCGAGCAGATCGTCGGCGACTGGCTGAAGGGCAAGCGCCAGCAGTTCATCGTCGCCACCAAGTGCGTCGGCCAGATGGGACCCAAGCCGTGGGACCTCGGCATGTCGCGCAAGCACATCCTCGACGCCATCGACGCTTCGTTGAAGCGCCTCGGCACCGACTATGTCGATCTCTACCAGCTGCACGGCTACGACCAGCACACGCCGATCGACGAGGCGCTGGAGGCGCTCGACACGGTCGTGCGCTCGGGAAAAGCGCGCTACGCCGGTGTCTCCAACTGGCCGGCCTACAAGGTCGCCCGCGCGCTGGGGCGCAGCGAGGTGAAGAACATCGGCCGCATCGAATCGGTCCAGCCGCGCTACAATCTCCTGTTCCGCAGCTTCGAGCGAGACCTGCTGCCACTTTGCGCCGAGGAAGCGATCGCGGTGATCCCCTACAATCCGCTGGCCGGCGGACTGCTCACCGGCAAGCACGACCGCAAGGCGCCGCCGCCGGAAGGCTCGCGCTTCCAGCTCGGCACCGCGGGCGCGCGCTACCAGGCACGCTACTGGCACGACCAGGAATTCGAAACCATCGACGCCCTGCGCAAGGTGGCCGCGGAAGCAGGCATGAACATGGCCACCCTGGCGATGCGCTGGGTGCTCTCCAATCCGGCGATCACCGCCCCGATCGTGGGCGCGAGCCGGCCCGAGCAGCTGGCCGACAGCGTGGGCGCCGCCGAGAAAGGCGCGCTGCCGAGCGACCTCAAGAAAAAGCTGGATGAGATCACCCATGGCTGGCGCGCGGTCGATGCCGACCGCTAGGATTGATTGAGGTCGTCCCGACATGCAGCAGCACAGTTTCGGTTCGCTCTCGCCGGTCTCGACGCTCACCCTGGGCGGTGGCGGCCTCGGCATGCTGTGGGGCAAGACGACGGTCGAGGAATGCATCGCCACCGTGCAGGCGGCGGTGGCGGCGGGCATCACCCTGCTCGACCTCGCGCCGCGCTACGGCGACGGCAAGGCCGAGCTGGTCGTCGGCGAGGCTTTCGGCGGGCGATTGCCGCCCGGCATCCGGGTCACCAGCAAGTGCAACCTGGGCAATGCGCCATCCGAGCGCATCGAGTCCCTGCTGCGGCAATCCATCGAGACGAGCCTGCAACGCCTGCGCCTGCCGCGGCTCGACCTCTTCTTCCTGCATTCCAATGTCGTCCCGGACGAGAGCTTCATCGCCCGCGCAGGCCCCGAGGCTGCCGTACGCATGACGCCCTACGCGGTCTTCGTCGATCGCGTGCGGCCGCTCTTCGAGCGCTTTGTCGCCGAGGGCCTGATCGGGGCCTGGGGCCTGACCGGCATCGGCCATCCCGACACGATCATCAAGGTGCTGGGCGAACGCCCGGCGCCGGCCGCGGTGCAATGCATCGCCAATCTGCTCGATTCGCCTGGCGGCCTGAAGTTCTTCGATGGCCCGGCAAAGCCGCGCACGGTGATCGCGGCGGCGCGCGCCAGCCAGATCGGCGTCATGGGGATTCGCGCCGTGCAGGCAGGCGCGCTCACTGCCGCGATCGATCGGCCGCTGCCGGCCGACCATGCCGAGATGCGCGACTACCGGATTGCCGCGCCCTTCCGGCAGATCTGCGCGGAGCTCGGCGCCAATCCGGCGGTGATCGCCCACCGCTACGCGCTGTCGCTCGACATCGACACCCTGGTGCTGGGCGTGAAGAACCGCCAGGAACTGGCCGAGTGCGTGGCGGCCGCCGAGGCCGGCCCCTTGCCGCGCGACCTGGTCGACCGCATCGATGCCGCGGTGAAGAACACCCGCGTGAGCTGAAACGCGCCACTGGAGTAGCGCGCGCCAGCGACCATCGGCGCTACTGGTCGGCCTTGTCCGGCTCGAAGTTCATCGCCACGCCGTTGATGCAGTAGCGCTGATGGGTGGGCGGCGGGCCGTCGTCGAAGACGTGCCCGAGATGACTGCCGCAGGTCGCGCAGTGAACCTCGGTGCGGACCATGCCGAAGCTGCGATCGACCGTCGTCTCGGTCGTGCCCTTGACCGGCTCGTCGAAGCTCGGCCAGCCAGTTCCGCTCTCGAACTTGCGCTTGGTCTCGAACAATATCGTGCCGCAGCCGGCGCAGGTGAAATGGCCGGGCCGCTTCTCCAGAAGCAGGGCGCAGCTTCCCGGCGCCTCGGTGCCGTGGCCGCGCATGACGTCATACTGCTCGGGCGTCAGGAGCCGCCGCCATTCCGCGTCGGTATGCGTGACAGGATAGGACTTGGTCGTCGTCGTCATCGATTCCCTCCGTTGGCGCCTGACGATGGAGCGGCTTCAGCCGAAGGTAAAGGCAAAAGCCTGAACGCTGGGAAGTCTCCGCAAAGCCTGTCGTTATAGCATGGTGGAAACAACGCGAGGATCACGCATAGTTGCGTCCGGCGGAAGGCCGCGAGCAAATCGTCACATAGTCGTGCAAAGGTAACGGCATGAAATATCGCAAACTCGGCGCCAGCGATCTCGAGGTTTCGGAAATTTCGCTCGGATCGTGGCTGACTTATGGCGTCGGCGTCGCGCGCGAGAATGCCGTGGCCTGCGTCGATCGCGCGTTCGAGCTCGGTATCAACTTCATCGATACGGCCAACGTCTATGGCCGCGGCGCCGCGGAAACCTTCCTGGGCGAGGTCCTGGCGCGCCGGCCGCGTGACTCCTACATCCTGGCGACCAAGCTGTACTTTCCGATGAGCGCCACCGACAGCGGCCTGTCGCGCGCGCAGATCGCCAAGCAGATCGATGCGTCGCTGCAGCGCCTGAGGATCGACCATGTCGATCTCTATCAGTGCCATCGCTACGACAGCAGCACGCCGATCGAAGAAACCATGCAGGCCCTCAGCAAGGTGGTGAGCGACGGCAAGGCCCGCTACATCGGCTTCAGCGAATGGTCGCCGCAGCAGATCGAAGCTGCGTTCGCGGTAGCCAGCAGCGAGCGCTTCGTCTCGAGCCAGCCGCAATACTCGCTGCTCTGGCGCAAGCCCGAACAGGCGGTCATTCCTCTCTGCGCGGCCAAGGGGATTTCCCAGATCGTCTGGTCGCCGCTGGCGCAGGGCGTGCTGTCGGGCAAGTACGTGCCCGGCGCGGCGCGGCCGCCCGGCTCGCGCGCCAGCCACGAGACGATGGGCCAGCCCATCCAGTCCTGGCTCACCCCCGCCATCCTGGGCGCCGTGCAGAGACTGAAGCCGCTCGCCCAGCAGGCAGGCTGCACATTGTCGCAGTTCGCACTGGCCTGGGTGCTGCGCGAGCCCAACGTCGCCTCGGCCATCGTGGGCGCGAGCCGACCCGAGCAGCTCCAGGAGAACACCGTCGCGTCAGGCCTGTCCATCGATCCGGATCTCTTCCGCAGAGCCGAAGCCATCGTCGCCGACGTGGCGCGCGGCGCCTAGCGGGGACCGCGCCACCCCGGCGAAAAGGCGATATGCTGGGGAATGGCGCAACTGTCGGATGATTGCTTCGCTTTCGGTGGACCGATGCTGTCGGTCGAGGACGCCGTCGCCCTGCTCGCCTCGCGCCTGGGCGTGGTCGAGGGCAGCGAACCCGTTTCCCTGGTCCGGGCTGATGGCCGCGTCCTGGCGCAGGACGTGACCGCACCGCT
>DATHNU010001135.1:0-2897 GCA_035485695.1 Reyranella sp.
GGCAGGCCGGGCTTCACCATCACCATGTCGGCGCCTTCCTCGATGTCGAAGCCGACCTCGCGCAGCGCCTCGTCGGAGTTGGCGTAGTCCATCTGGTAGGTCTTCTTGTCGCCCTTGAGCACGCCGGAGCTGCCGATGGCGTCGCGGAACGGGTTGTAGAAGGCCGAGGCGTACTTGGCGGCGTAGGACATGATCTGGGCATGGATGAAGCCCTTGGCGTCGAGCGCCTGGCGAATGGCGCCGATACGGCCGTCCATCATGTCGGACGGCGCCTGGATATCGGCGCCGGCTTCGGTTTGCACGATCGCCTGCTTAATGAGCGCGTCCAGCGTCTCGTCGTTCTGCACGTAGCCGTCGCGCACGATGCCGTCGTGGCCGTCGCTGTTGAAGGGATCGAGTGCCACGTCGCAGACCACACCGATGTCGGGCACGGCCTTCTTCACCGCCGTGATGGCGCGGCAGACGAGATTGCCGGGGTTGTAGGCCTCACGGCCGTCGGGAGTCTTGCTCTTGGGATCGGTCTCGGGAAACAGCGCCACCGCGGGGATGCCGAGATCGCGCGCCTGCTTCACCGCCTCGACCAATAGGTCGGTCGACAGGCGATCGACGCCCGGCATGGACTCGACCGGCGTGCGCGCGTTCCTGCCCTCCTGCACGAACACCGGCCAGATCAGGTCGTCGGCCGAGAGTCTGTGCTCGGCGACCAGCCGGCGCGACCAATCTTCGCGGCGGTTGCGGCGCAGGCGCGTGGTCGGGTAGCGGCCGAGAGTAGAGAAGCGTTTCGCCATGGCCGGTTCTTATGGCGTGAACCGCGGACAGCCGCAACAGGACAGGTTTGTCGCGGCTCGAAGGATTGCTCTACCCTGCATGAACGAATGTCATGGCCGAACCGCTTGCCAGGGCGCCGCCCAGGGCTGAACGCTCCCGTCAGTCGCTTCCTGGAGGATCGCCCATGGCATCGCCGCCTCACAACCCGGTCGAAAACCACTACGCGTCGCGTTCGCTCGTCGATGTCGTGCTTGCCGCCCTCGATGCGGCAGGACTGCCATCCCGGCTGACGGCGGCGGACCTCGCACCGCTCGATCAGTTCCACGCCCGCGGTCTCGAAGCAACCAAGGAACTGGCAGCGCTCGCCGGCATCGACGCGACAAGCCGCGTTCTCGATGTCGGTTCCGGCATCGGCGGGCCGGCGCGCTACCTGGCGGAAAGCTTGGGCTGCAAAGTCGTCGGTATCGATCTCACGGCGGAGTACTGCCGATTGGCCGAAGCGTTGACCGCACGCGCGAGCGTGGCCGGTAAGGTCGAATTCCGCACAGCCGACGCGCTCGACCTGCCGTTCGGCGACGGCGAGTTCGACAGGGTGTGGACGCAGCACGTGGCGATGAACATCGCCGACCGGTCGAGGCTCTACCGGGAGATGGCGCGCGTGCTGAAGCCGGGTGGCAAGCTGGCCTTGTACGACGCCGTCGCCATTGCGGGTGCCGAGCCGCTTTTCCCGGTGCCCTGGGCGCGCGATCCCTCGACCAGCTTCCTGCTGGACGCCGATTCAACGCGCGCCGTGCTGGAAAGCAGCGGCTTCACCGTCCGCGTCTGGCGCGACGTCACGCCGGATGCCAGGCAATGGTTCGCAGCCCTGCGTCCTCCCGCCCAACCGCCGAAACTGAGTCTTCATCTTCTCCTCGGGCCGGATTTCCGGACCATGTCCAGGAATTTCGGCCGCAACGTCATTGAAGGCCGCGTCGGCCTTTTGATGGCGGTCTGCGAGAAAACCTGACTGAAGTCGTGGCCGCTCAGGACGTCGGAAGGCGCCGGCGATAATAGGCATTGGGTCGCACCCCGCCGGCCATATAGCTGCAGAATCCGGCGGCCAGGATCGTCTCGCCCAGGAGGTCGATCGCCAAAGGCCAGCCGGTCTGACTGAACAGGGCGACGGAGAAGCGATAGGCGATCCAGATCACGAAGCCGGCGCCGGCGATGACGGGCGTCACACGGGCGCGCAGCAGGGTCAGGACGATGAAGGCGAACGACCAGGCTGTGACGAGGCCGACCGCGATCATGTAGCGGCCGCCGATTTCGCGCAGTTGATGGAACGCGAAGAGGACGCCCGCAATGGCGACGATGCAGAGGAGAGCGGAGGCTGCGACCATCCAAAGCAGCGCTCCGCCCAACCGTGCCTCGGGCAGCCTCGCTGCTTCCTCGGCCGTCATGTCGCGCCAGCCCATGCTGCGAGCATAGGGCGAGGCGCGGTTCGTTGCCATCCTGCCAGGTTGACGGGGGGAGACCCCCCGATATGATCCCGCGCGCATGGACTTTAACCTCACCGAAGACCAGCAGGCATTTCGCGACACGGCGCGGCAATTCGCGACCGAGCGCATGCTGCCTGAGGCCGCGCGCTGGGATGCCGAGAAGATCTTTCCCGAGGAGACGCTGCGCGAGGCGGCTGCGCTGGGTTTTGGCGGCATCTATGTGAAGGAGGATGTCGGCGGCAGCGGGCTCTCGCGCATGGATGCGGCGCTGATCATGGAGGAGCTGGCGGCGGCCTGCCCCAGCACGGCGGCCTATATCTCGATCCACAACATGGCCGCCTGGATGATCGACGGCTTCGGCGACGACGAGCAGCGCAGGCGCTTCCTGCCCAGGCTCTGCTCGATGGAGCATTTCGCCAGCTATTGCCTCACCGAACCCGGCGCCGGGTCGGATGCCGCGTCGCTCGGCACGCGCGCCGAGCTCCAGGGCGATCATTACATCGTGAACGGCACCAAGGCCTTCATATCCGGCGGCGGGCGCAGCGACCTCTATGTCGTGATGCTGCGCACCGGGGGCAAAGGGGCGGGCGGCATCTCCACGCTGGTCGTCGAGGCCGGGACGCCCGGTCTTTCCTTCGGCAAGCAGGAGCA
>DATHNU010001136.1:0-5539 GCA_035485695.1 Reyranella sp.
GGCGGCCGCGGGCAAGGAGAAGGCCGACGCGGCCAAGCTCGCGATCCTGAACGGCAGCCTGGCGATCTTCAAAGGGCCGCTCAAGGACAACAAGGGCAACACCGTCATCCCGTCAGGGGAGTCCTATGTGGCGACCGAACCCAAGCTCGAGAGCATGAACTACCTGGTCGAGGGCGTGATCGGCGCGACGTCGTAGAGCGTGCTCCGACTCAGGCGCCTCTTCGCGACCTGCTCCGAATCAGACTCCTCTCCCCCTTGGGGGAGAGGTGGGGTGAGGGGGTGATGCAGGAGACAGTCCTCGCGACCCCCTCACCTAGCCTCTCCCCCAAGGGAGAGAGGAATCTGAGTCGAATGGCCCAAGCCCTCGAGCGCATCGCCGTTCCGGCGCTGGCCCTGCTGGCGTCGGCGATCGCGTTCGGCCTGCTGCTCGTCGTCTATGCCGGCGTCGATCCGCTGGAGGCGTTCGCGCTGATGTATCAGGGCGCCTTCGGCAGCTGGTTCTCCTGGCAGAACACGCTGACACGCGCCGCGCCGCTCATCCTCACCGCGCTCTGCACGGCGCTGCCGGCGCGGCTCGGCCTCGTCGTCATCGGCAACGAGGGCGCGCTGGTCGTGGGCGGCGTCGCGGCCGCCGCGGCGGGCATTGCCGCCGCGGGCGCGCCGCCGCTGGTGGTCCAGCTCGCCATGGCCGTGGCGGCGATGGCTGCGGGCGGCCTGTGGATCGCGCTGGCCGGCGCGCTGCGCCAATGGCGGGGCGTCAACGAGACTATCTCCAGCCTGCTGCTGACCTACATCGCCATCGCGCTGATGAACCATTTCGTCGAGGGGCCGCTGCGCGATCCATCGAGTCTCAACAAACCGTCGACCTGGCCGATCGGCGACGCCAACATGATCGGGACCATTCCCGGCACCGACGTGCATTGGGGCCTGGCGTTCGGCATCGCGGCCTGCCTGCTGGCCCGGGCCGTCCAGCGCTTCACGACCTGGGGCTTCGCCATGCAGGTGATCGGCGGCAACCCCAAGACTGCGCGCATGATGGGCCTCGATGTCGGACGCTATGTGCTGCTGGCCTGTGCTGCGGGCGGCGCGGCAGCGGGGCTTGCCGGCATGGTCGAGGTGGCGGCGGTGCACGGCCGGGCCAACGCTTCGCTCGCCGTCGGCTACGGCTTTACTGGCATCCTGGTGTCGTTCCTGGCGCGCCACAATCCGATGGCGATCGTGCCGGTGGCGATCCTGCTGGGCGGCATCGGTGCATCGGGCGGCCTGCTGCAGCGCCGGCTCGACCTGCCGGACGCCGCCGTGGTCGTCCTGCAGGGCATCCTCTTCGTCGCCATCCTGGCCAGCGAGACCCTGTACGGCCGGCCGTGGTCGCGGCTGTGGAAGACCAGGGAGGCCGGCTGATGGACGGCAGCAGCCTGGGGCTGTGGGGCGTGCCGCTCGCCATGCTGGCCGGCGCGATCCGCGTCAGCACGCCCTTCATCTTCGTGTCGGTCGGCGAGTGCCTCACCGAGCGCTCCGGCCGCATCAATCTCGGCCTCGAGGGCACCCTGATGATGGGCGCCATGAGCGCCTATGGCGTGGCGCTTGGCACCGACTCGCCGTGGCTCGGCGTGCTGGTAGCCGCTGCGGTCGGCCTGCTGTTGGGCGCGCTGCACGCCGCCATCTGCCAGTTGCCGAGGGTCAACGACATTGCCACCGGCATCGGCCTCATGCTGTTCGGCACCGGCCTCGCCTTCTTCCTCGGCAAGCCCTTCATCCAGCCCAAGGCGCCCAATCTCGGCGCCATCGAGCTCGGCTGGTGGAGCGACATCCCGCAAGTCCGCCAGGCCCTGCAGGTGAACCCGCTGTTCTTCGTCGGCATCGCGCTCGCCATCGGCCTTGCCTGGGCGCTCAAGAACACGCGCTGTGGCCTGATCGTGCGGCTGGCGGGCGAGAGCGTCGATGCCGCGCTCGCGATCGGCGTTCCGGTCGGCCGGGTCCGCCTGATCGCCACGTCGATCGGCGGCGCCTTGGCCGGCATCGGCGGCGCCTTCCTGTCGCTCTACTATCCCGGCAGCTGGAACGAGGGCCTGTCGAGCGGCCAGGGCCTGATGGCCGTGGCGCTGGTGATCTTCGCGCGCTGGGATCCCCTGCGCTGCCTCTGGGCGTCGCTGCTGTTCGGCGCCGCCGGCGCCATCAGCCCGGCGCTGCAGTCGGTCGGCGTAACCCAGGGCTACTATCTGTTCAGCGCGGCGCCCTATGTGCTGACCTTGGCGCTGATGATCGCCTCCTGCTCGCCCGAACGCAGCCTGCGCGGCGCGCCGGGTGAGCTGGGCGCGGTGCAATAGATCGTGTCCCGATCAAGCGTCATCGGACCGCGGGCCTCCAGGCCCGCTCCTGGCTGGGAGCGCGCCACTCCAGTGGCGCTCATGTGCTGCTGGCATAGAAAGATGCGCAACTGGAGTTGCGCGCTCCCAGCAAAGACAAAGATGCGGGCCTGGAGGCCCGCGGTCCGCATGAGTAGGAGGTAACCATGACCGGCAAGCACGTGAAGTCGCGCCCCTATCCCTGGCCGTGGAACGGCGACCTGCGGCCGGGCAACACGGCATTGATCGTGATCGACATGCAGACGGATTTCTGCGGCGTCGGCGGCTACGTCGACAAGATGGGCTACGACCTGTCGCTGACGCGGGCGCCCATCGAGCCGATCCGCCGACTGCTCGCCGCGACGCGCAAGGCCGGCTGGCACGTCATGCATACCCGCGAAGGCCATCGCCCCGACCTGTCCGACCTGCCACCCAACAAGCGCTGGCGCTCGCGGCAGATCGGCGCCGGCATCGGCGATCCCGGCCCGTGTGGCCGCATCCTGGTGCGCGGCGAGCCGGGCTGGGAGATCATTCCCGAGCTGGCGCCCGAAAAAGGCGAGCCGGTCATCGACAAGCCGGGCAAGGGCTCGTTCTGCGCCACGGACCTGGAGTTGATGCTGCGCACGCGCGGCATCGACAACATCGTGCTGACCGGTATCACCACCGATGTCTGCGTGCACACCACCATGCGCGAGGCCAACGACCGCGGCTTCGAATGCCTCGTCCTGGAGGACTGCACGGGCGCCACCGACAAGGGCAACCATCTGGCGGCGCTGAAGATGGTCGAGATGCAGGGTGGCGTGTTCGGCGCCGTAGCCGACTCGGCTGCCCTCATCGAGGCGATTGCGTGAACGCGCCGTCGCTCGAGCTGATCGGCTTTTCCAAGCGCTTCGGCGCGCTGGCGGCGCTCGACGACGTGTCGGTCAAGGTGCAGGCCGGCTCCTTCCATGCGCTGCTGGGCGAGAACGGCGCTGGCAAGAGCACGCTGGTGAAATGCGCCATGGGCTACTACGCCGCCGACGAGGGCCAGATCCTGCTCGACGGCCGCGAGGTCGTGATCTCCCACCCGCGCCAGGCGCACGAGCTGGGGCTCGGCATGGTCTACCAGCACTTCACCCTGGTGCCGAACATGACGGTGCTGGAGAATTTCGTGCTGAGCCGCGAGCGCCTGCCCGCCGTGATCGACTGGGCGGGCGAGCGCGCCCGGCTGGATGCCTTCTTCTCGACCACGCCTTTCCGGGTGCCCTACGACATCCCGGTGGCCGATCTCGCCGCCGGCCAGAAGCAGAAGGCGGAGATCCTGCGCCAGCTCTATCTCAAGCGGAACCTCCTGATCCTCGACGAACCGACCTCGGTGCTGACGCCCGACGAGGCCGACGAGGTGCTGTCGACCCTGAAGCAGCTCACGCGAGACGGGCACGTCACCATCATCACCATCACCCACAAGTTCCGGGAGGTGAATGCCTTTTGCGACACGGTGACGGTCTTGCGGCGGGGCAGGCTGGTCGATACCCGGCCGACCGGGGATCTCGACAACGACATCATGGCCGAGATGATGGTGGGCCGTCGCGAGGACCGCGTCGTCGTCGAGCGTGAGGCCCGCGCGCCCGGCGAGGCGGTGCTGAAGATCGAGGGGCTGAGCGTCGCCGACCATGTCGGCCAGCTCGCGGTCGAGGAATTGGCGCTTGAAATCCGCGCCGGCGAGATCGTGGGCGTGGCCGGCGTCTCCGGCAATGGCCAGCGCGAGCTGGTGGAGACGCTGGCCGGCCAGCGACGCGCCGAAGCCGGGCGCATGCTGGTGCATGGCGAGCCCTATGCGGCGACACGACCCGAGATGATCCGCCACAAGATCGCCTGCCTGCCCGAGGAACCGCTGCGCAATGCCTGCGTCGCCGACATGACGGTGGCCGAGAACATGGCGCTACGCTCGTTCGACCAGCCGCCGGCCTCGCCCGACGGCGTGCGCCTCAAGCGCGGCCCGATGCGCGAGACAGCGCGCGGCCTTATCGAGGCCTATCGCGTGAAGACACCCGGTCCGGACGCGCCCATCAAGGCCTTGTCGGGCGGCAACGTGCAGCGCGCCGTGCTGGCGCGCGAATTGTCGAGCGAGGGAGATCTCCTCATCGTCGCCAATCCCTGCTTCGGACTCGATTTTGCCGCGGTCGCGGAGATCCGCACCCGGATCGTGCAGGCGCGCAACCGCGGGGCGGCGATCTTGCTGGTGAGCGAGGACCTCGACGAGATCCTTCAGCTCTCCGATCGCATCGTCGTCATGTTCGACGGCAAACTCGCCTTGCAGACCGACGCCGCCCATGCCGATGTCGGCGCGATCGGCCGCGCCATGGCCGGCCATTAGAGCAGATTCCGATTAGGCCGCGTAGTCATCGCGGCATCATCGCGCTGGCATCGAGGTCGGTGATCGCTGCGGCGACGCGCTCGAAATTGGCGTGAAAAACGGCAACGCCGCGCGCGTTGGTCGGATCCAGCGTGCCGATGACGATCACTGAATAGAGCAGGCAGAACAGCACGCCAAAGCGATAATCCTCGAGACACGGCTCGAGCCCGTACTCCCGAACGCCGTTCTCGCGCAGGATGTCGGTGTAATGCTTCAACAGGTCCATCTCGATCGACCGGCGAACCTCGGTGCTGACATTGCCCGACAGAAAGTAGGCAAGATCGAAAGCCCCCGCGCCGCGACTGCTCACCTGCCAGTCCACCGCGGCGAGTGCCGGTGACCCTTGCCCGGCACCGCCGAAGAACAGATTGTCCGCACGGTAATCGCCATGCACGAGTGTGTTCGGCCTTTCGACAAAGCCGTCGAGCATGCGGATCACGTTGGTCGCCAGCGCCTCGCCCGTGCGCCGAAGCGCCGGCGTCATCTTATCGCCCACGAATTGCACGAACGGCTCCCAGCACTGCTGGTAGGCAAACTGAGCGAAATGATTGATCGGATCGTTGGTGGCCGGCAGCCAGGCAAACGTCTCGAGCCGAGGGTTTCGCCACCAAAGGGCATGACATCTGGCGAGGGCGCCGACCGCCGAACGCGCGTCCTCGGCATTGCACCCGGCGAGCTGGTCACCGAGCCGCGCCGGCGCCAGATCCTCCATCAGCATCACGAAGTCGCCGCTTTTTGGGTCGGCGGCGCCGAAATACATGGTCGGAACACGAATGCCGGCGGCGGATCCGACGTCTCG
>DATHNU010001137.1:0-2717 GCA_035485695.1 Reyranella sp.
TGAGCTTCGCCTCGCGGGCGAAGCCAAAGGCGGAGGAGGATGCCTCTCCGAGCGCGACACCGACGACGGCCGCCTGGGCGTTTGATGCCAAAGCGACGGCTGGACCGTCCGTCAGTTCGTTGGGCCGCGAGCCGGCGGCGAACGCTTCTTCAGCGATCGCGACATTGCCGGCCGTTCGGCCATTCAAGACATAAAGATTGCTGCGCACGTAGCCCACGCTGGCGATGCGCTTGACCGCGACGGCGGCCGCCTGGGCGGCATCGCTGCCGGATGCCGGCAACTCGCCCTGGACCTCGCCGCGGCCGACGCCGTCCGGCCGGAGGTCGGCCTGCTCGACATGCGCCAGATCGCTGCGCCCGAGATAGGAGATCGCGAGCTCGCGGAATATGTAGTCGAGCACCGACGTCGACATCTTGATCGCGTCGTTGCCTTCGACCAGGCCCGAGGGCTCGAAGCGCGTGAAGGTGTAGGCCTCGACGAATTCCTCAAGCGGCACGCCGTACTGCAGGCCGATCGAGATGGCGATGGCGAAGTTGTTTATCAGGCTGCGGAAAGCCGCGCCTTCCTTGTGCATGTCGATGAAGATCTCGCCCGCCCGGCCGTCCTCGTATTCACCGGTGCGCAGATAGACCTTGTGGCCGCCGACGATCGCCTTCTGTGTATAACCCTTGCGCCGTTGCGGCAGGCGTTCGCGGCCGGCCCGCACTTCGCGCTCGACGATCCGTTCGACGATGCGCTCGGCAATGATCGGCGCGCGTGCGACGGGGGAAAGGTCGGCAAGATCGTCGTTGGCGGGTCCGTCGCCCAGTGCCATCGCCGACAGCGGCTGCGAAAGCTTCGAGCCGTCGCGATAGAGTGCGATGGCCTTCAAAGCGAGCTTCCACGACATGTCATAGGCCTTGCGGCAATCCTCGACCGTAGCTGCGTTGTGCATGTTGATGGTCTTGGAGATCGCGCCCGATATGAACGGCTGGGCTGCAGCCATCATGCGTATGTGACTCTCCGGAGACAAGCAGCGCTTGCCATCTCGTCCACAGGGATTCGCACAATCGAACACCGCGAGATGTTCAGGCGCAAGATCAGGTGCGCCCTCGAGCGTCATCGTCCCGCACGCATGCACGTTGGCCGCCGCGATGTCGCTCCGGGAAAAGCCGAGACGCGCCAGCACGTCGAGCTTGGGGTCGGCGAGCGCCGCGTCGTCGAGGCCGAGCCTCTCGCGACAGAAGGCATCGCCCAGCGTGTAGCGCGAGAAGGCAAATCGGATGTCGAAGGCGGTGCCGATCGATTGCTCGACCCGTTCGATCGCGGCCTGGTCGAAGCCGCGCGTCACCAGGGTTTCGGGATTGATCGCCGGCGCCTTGGCGAGCGAGCCGTGGCCCACGGCGTAGGCGATGATGCGAGCGATCGCTGCCGCGTCGTAGCCCAGGGTGCGCAGAGCCTCCGGGACGGTCTGGTTGATGATCTTGAAATAGCCGCCGCCCGCCAGTTTCTTGAACTTGACCAGCGAGAAATCGGGCTCGATGCCGGTGGTGTCGCAATCCATCACCAGGCCGATCGTGCCGGTGGGGGCGATCACGGAGACCTGGGCGTTGCGGAAGCCGTGCTGCTCGCCCAGCATGAGCGCACGGTCCCACACCCGTTCGGCCGCGGCGACAAGGGGGGCGTCGGCGCAGTGGGTCGCATCGAGCGCGACCGGGGGCATGGAGAGGCCTTCGTAGCCCGCCGTCTCGCCGTGGGCGGCGCGGCGGTGGTTGCGGATGACCCGCAGCATGGCGTCGTGGTTGGCGGCGAAGCCGGCGAAGGGGCCCATGAAACCGGCCATCTCGGCCGAGGTGGCGTAAGCCGCGCCGGTCATGACGGCGCTGACGGCGCCGGCGATCGCCCGCCCGCGGACGCTGTCGTAGCCCAGGCCCGACGCCATCAGCAGCGCGCCGAGGTTGGCGTAGCCCAGGCCCAGCGTCCGGTACCGGTAGGACAGCTCGGCGATCCGGCGCGAGGGGTATTGCGCCATCATCACCGAAATCTCGAGCACGACGGTCCACAAGCGGGTCGCGTGCTCCAGCGCGTCGACATCGATCGAACCGTCGGCGTGGCGGAACCGCATCAGGTTCAGCGACGCCAGATTGCATGCCGTGTCGTCGAGGAACATGTACTCCGAACACGGGTTCGAAGCGTTGATGCGCCCCGATTCCGGGCAGGTGTGCCAATCGTTGATCGTCGTGTCGTACTGCACGCCGGGATCCGCGGAGTGCCAGGCCGCTTCGGCGACGCTGTCCCACAACGCCCGCGCGCCCACCGTCCGGGCGACCTTGCCCGTGGTGCGTTGGGTGAGCTCCCACTGGCGGTCGGCCTCGACGGCATGCAGGAACGCGTCGGTGACGCGCACCGAGTTGTTGGCATTCTGGCCCGAGACCGTGAGGTAGGCTTCCGACTCCCAATCCGTGTCGAAGGCGGGAAACTCGACGTGGCGATAGCCTTGGCGGGCAAACTGGATGACCCGCTGGATGTAGTTTTCCGGCAGCTCGGCCTGCCGCGCGGCGACGATCTCGCGACGCAGTCTGGGGTTCGTCTTCGGATCGAAGGCGCCGTCGCCTTCCATGTCGCCGTCGAGACAGGCGCACATCACGGCGTTGAGGTGCCGGTTGGCGAGCCGCGAGCCGGCGACGAGCGAGGCGACCTTCTGCTCCTCGCGCATCTTCCAGGCGATGAAGTCTTCG
>DATHNU010001138.1:0-6910 GCA_035485695.1 Reyranella sp.
TGATGAACGGCCGCGCGCCGCAGAAATTCATCGGCACCGCGCCGGTGCACATGTTCTTCGGCCTGCACGAATCGCTGAAGATGATCGAAGAGGAAGGCCTCGACGCGGTGTTCCAGCGCCACACCCGCCTGGGCGAAGCCACCCGCGCCGCGGTGCGCGCCTGGGGCGCCGACGGCAAGGGCCCGACGCTCTACGGCCAGACGCCCGACCGGCTCTCCGATTCGGTGACGACGGTGATGATGCCCGAGGGCGTGAGCTCCGATCCCATGCGCAAGATCGCGATCGACCGCTATAACCTGTCGCTGGGCGGCGGCCTGGGCCCGCTGATGGGCAAGGTCTTCCGCATCGGCCACCTGGGCGATCTCAACGAGCCCATGCTGCTGGGCTGTCTCGCCACCACCGAGCTGGCGATGAAGACGGCCGGCGTGCCCTTCGCTCCGGGCGGCGTCGACGCCGCCATCAAGTCGCTGTCGAACTAAGAGTCATTGCTGGGGGCGCGCCACTCCTGTGGCGCGATCTTCCCTTCTATCGACAAAGACGCGCCACAGGAGTGGCGCGCGCCCAGCCATGAGTCATGAGCGGGCGGGACGCCCGCGGTCCGCCGGGGCTCCCTTTGCCGGCGAAAAGCGCGTATGAATGTGGCAAGCACCACATAAGCTTCGCCAGCGTAGAGTATCGTCAGCTCTCAAACGCCGCCAAGCGATGACCGCGCCGAGTTCGGTTTGATGCCAACCAGGAGCAGGATCATGAACAAGACGTCATTGGCCGTCGCTGCCATTGCGGCGACGGGCGTTTCGCTCGCCTTTTCGACCGCCCTCGGGCAAACCGACGACAACAAGCTGGGCAAGGTGCATTTCGAGACGTCGTGCACGCCGGAAGCGCAGAAGCTGTTCGACCGCGGCATGCTCTACCAGCATTCATTCTGGTATCGCGCCTCGCAGAAGACCTTCGAGGAGGTGCTGAAGACCGATCCCCAGTGCGCCATCGCCTATTGGGGCATCGCGCTCAGCCTGCTGTGGAACCCCCATAGCACGCCGGCGGCGAAGAACCTCGCCGAGGGTGCCGCCGCGCTGGAAAAAGCCAGAAGCGTCGGCGCCAAGACCGAGCGCGAGCGCGACTACCTCGCGGCGCTGGGCGCCATGTACGCCGACTACGACAAGGTCGATCACCGCACGCGCCTGCTGGCCTACGCCAAGGCCATGGAATCGCTGGCTGCGAAGTATCCGGACGACGACGAGGCGCAGATCCACTATGCGCTCGCCCTCAACACCTCCGCGCCGCCCAACGACAAAACCTACGCCAGCCAGCTCAAGGGCGCGGCCATCCTGGAAGAGATCGCCAAGCGCCAGCCGCAGCATCCCGGCGTGGCGCACTACCTGATCCATCTCTACGACTATCCGCCGATCGCCGACAAAGGCATCGAAGCCGCCCGGCGCTATGCCAAGATCGCGCCCGACGCGCCCCATGCCCTGCACATGCCGTCGCACATCTTCACTCGCGTCGGCTATTGGCAGGAGTCGATCGATTCCAACATCGCTTCGGGGCGTTCCGCGCAGGCAGCCGGCGATTTCAACGAACAGCTGCACGCCATGGACTACCTGGTCTATGCCTATCTGCAGCTCGGACAGGACAAGAAGGCCAAGGACGTCGTCGACGCGATGGATGCGGTCACCGGCTTCAGCGAGACTTTCATCGCCGGTCCGTATGCGCGGGCTGCGTCGCCGGCGCGCTATGCCGTGGAGCGCGGCGACTGGAAGGCGGCGGCGGCGCTTGAAGTCCGCCCCAGCCCGCTGCCCCAGGTGCAGGCAATGACCTATTTTGCCCGCGCCGTGGGCGCCGCCCGCTCGGGCGATCCGGCCGCCGCCAAGGCCGACATCGCCAAGCTTGGCGAACTGCAGGACAAGCTGGTCCAGGCCAAGGACGCCTACTGGGCAGGCCAGGTCGATGTCCAGAAGCAGATCGCCACCGCCTGGGTGCTCTACGCCGAAGGCAAGCGCGACGAGGCGCTTTCCGCCATGAGTGCCGCCGCCGATGCCGAGGACAAGACCGAGAAGCATCCCGTGACACCGGGCGTGCCCAAGCCGGCGCGCGAGTTCTACGCCAGCATGCTGCTCGAGAGCGGCATGGCCAAGGAGGCGCTCGTTGCCTTCGAGGCGACGCTGAAGAAGGAGCCCAATCGGCTCGACGCCTATGTCGGCGCGGCAAAAGCCGCCGAGAAGGCCGGCGATCCGGCCAAGGCGCGGGCGTACTACGAAAAGGTCGTCACCATCGCCAGCGACGCCGACAAGACCCGGGCCGACGTCAGCGACGCGCGCGTGTTCCTGGCCAAGAAATCGTGAGAGCCCTGCTGATCCTGGCAGCGCTCGGCGCACTTGCCGCTCCGGCGCGAGGCGAATCGCGTCAGGGTGAATCGCTTCAGGTGACCGGATATGCCGGCGTACTGGGCGAGTGGGAGCTCGTGGCCACGGTCGTCCCGGAAAGGGCGTCCCAGCGAACCCGGGAATACGCCGGCCCCTTGACGATGAAGCATGTCGGCTGGTGCACGCAGGAGGGGCCGGAGGAGAAGACCGGTGAGATACGACTTCAGATATCGACTCTGTCGTCCCGCTTGAAGGCGACGGTGTCGGTGGCCGGCGTCGACTGCACCTACCGCGCCAGCCTGTCGGACTCCTATACCGGCAAGCTGGAATGCCCCGGCCGAGCGGCGGTGCCGCTCGAACTGTGGGTGAAGTAGTCATTGCTGGGAGCGCGCCACTCCAGTGGCGCATCTTTGTGGGATCAACAGCACATGAGCGCCACTGGAGTGGCGCGCTCCCAGCAATGAGCCGTCAGAACGCCGGCTTCTTGCCCGCCACGGCGGCGAGCAGGCGTTCAGGCTTGATCGCCGACAGCGCGCTGCCCTTCATGATTGTCGGCGTGACCTCGATCCCCTCGACGGCCTCGAACGTGGCAGTCGCTGGATTGAAGGCATAGAGCTGGCCTTCGGTCATGTTGAACCACCAGCCGTGCAGGCAGAGCGTGCCGGCCGCAACCTTCTCGGCGATCCAGCGGAAGCTCATCAGGTTTTGAAGGCTGTTGAGGACGGCGGCCTGCTCGACGGCGCGCGTGATCTCCTCGCGCGACTTGCCTGAAAGCTCGCGCACGGCAAGCTCGCGCACGTCCTGCGCAATGGACGTCCAGGTCGAGAGATAGTCGTAGTCGGCGTAGATGCTGTCGCGGCCGTCGACCAGCGCGCCGATGCCGCCGCACAGCGCATGGCCCAGCACCACCACATGCTCGACGCCTAGCCCGCGCACGGCGAACTCGATGGCCGACGAGGTGCCGTGATGGCGCGTGTCGGGCGGGAACTGGGCCGGCGGCACCATCGCCGCCACATTGCGCACGGTGAAAATGTCGCCCGGCTTGGTCTGCGTCAGAATCCCCGGATCGACGCGGGCATCGGCACACGCAATGATCAGGATCCGGGGCGACTGCCCCTCGGTCGCGAGCTGCTCGAACAGGTCGAGATGCTCGCGGTAATAGCCCAGCCGGAAATCGGCAAAGCCCTTCAGAAGTCGTTCCAACGCCATGAAAGTGAAATGACCCAAGAACTCCTCTACGACAAGCGCGGCGATGTCGGCTGGATCACCTTCAACCGGCCGGCTCAGCGCAATGCCCTTACTTTCGCGATGTATGAAGGCTTGGCCGAGATCTGCGGCCGAATCGCCCGCACCGGCGAGGTCAAGGCCCTGGTGGTCACCGGCGCCGGCGACAAGGCCTTCGCCGCCGGCACCGACATCGCGCAATTCCTGGACTTCAAGGGGCCCGACGACGGCGTCGATTACGAGCGCAAGATGGACCGTACCCTCGAGACGATCGAGCGCTGTGCCGTGCCGACCATCGCCGCCATCGCGGGCTTCTGCACCGGCGGCGGGGCGGCCATCGCCGCGGTCTGCGACATCCGGATCGCCACCGCCAGCGCCCAGTTCGGCTTCCCGATCGCCCGCACCCTGGGTAACTGCCTGTCGATGGCAAACTATGCGCGGCTGGCGGCGCTGATCGGCCCGCAACGGGTCAAGGAGATGCTGCTGCTGGCCAAAATGATCGGCGGCCCGACGGCGCGCGACATCGGCCTGGTGAGCGAGCTGCTGGCCGACAGTGCCGCCCTGCACGCGCGGGCCGCAGAGCTGGCACAGACCGTCGCCGGCCATGCTCCCATAACGCTCAAGGTCACCAAGGAGGCGCTGCGCCGGCTGCAGGCCCGGCTGGGCGACGAGAATATCGACGATCTCATTAGATTGGCCTACGGTAGCGCCGATTTCCGCGAGGGAATGGCTGCCTTTCTGGGCAAGCGGGCGCCGAAATGGACCGGGACATGAGCCGGCCAGGGATCGAACAGGAGGATTGGATGATTCGTTTTGGGACAACTCTGGCAGCTCTGGGACTGTGCGTTGCCGTCGCCGCCTGCCAGAACCCGCAGCAGAAGGTCGCCGGAAAGGAAGACATGATGGTGGCCGCCGGCTTCAAGTTCCTGGCCGCCAACACGCCGCAGCGCCAGGCCGCTTTCCAGCGCCTGCCGCCACACAAATTCTCCCGCCAGATCAAGGACGGCCGGGTCTTCTACGTCTATCCCGACCCCACCGTGTGCGTCTGCCTGTATGTCGGCGACCAGAACGCCTACGCCACCTACCGCAAGAACGTGTTCCAGCAGAATCTCGCCGACGAGCAGGCGATGACCGCCGAGACGATGGAGATGAACGACTGGGATTGGGGCCCGTGGGGCGGCTACCCGATGGGCTGGTACTACTACTAGCAGCCATTCCGATCGGAACGTCTTTGGACACAGCGGATCGGTTGCCTGCCGCGGAATTGACGGGCAGAGGCGACGCCAGTGCTCCCGATTGTCTGCTTTGGAGCACCACCTGATTCGGCTTTCTCTGGCAACCCCACAGGATGTCGATGACATCGTTGGCCTGCTGCAGGCCAACGAGGCGATCAATGGGGGGTCGCTCACCGGTCATTTCGATCGTCCGGCTGTCATGGCGGCAATCGACGATATGCCCGTTGTCATCGCGCGCGTAGAGCAACGCCTTGCCGGTGTATTGATCAGCTCGTCGATACAAGCGGCGGAGCGGCCGCAGGTCATCGCCGAGATGTTGAAAACCTACCGGGGCGATCCCACAGCCTATATTTACGGCCCGATTTGCATCGATCGCCGCGAACGGGGTCTTGGCATTGCTGAAATGCTGTTCGCCCGATTGAAGGCCGAACTGCCCGGGCGCGAGGGAATTCTCTTTATTCGGCGCGACAATGTCGCCTCCCTCCGCGTCCACCGGAACAAGCTCGGGATGATGTCGCGCGGCGACTTCGATTTGAACGGCGCAGCCTACACCGTGTTGTCTTATCGAGCTGCCGTGGTGTCGGGCGGGTAGGGCTCGGTCAAGGCGCGGTCGGCAGAAGCCTGACATGGGACTCGGCCACGTGCGCCACCTGCTCGGCGCTGAAGGCGAGCGGAAAACTCTCATTGTCGAGCCACAGCGGGTAAAGGTCGCGGAAGTGCGGGTCGCCGGGTGAGCCGGCCTGCCCCGGCCCCATCGTCGCGCGCGCCGCGTCCCAGTTGCCGACATCGAGCACGGCCCGGAAGCTCGCCCCGCCGGTCGCGTTGGTCTTGGGCGGGGTCCACCAGCGGGCAAAGACGGTCGTGCTGTCGCCCGACGTGCCGCGGCCGCTCACCTCGGCCTGCTTCGCGAGATCCGCAGGCAGCCGCGCCTCCACAGCAGAGTGCAGCACCACCTCGTGCAGCTCGCCCCAGGTCGGGAATGTCTCGCCCGGCTTGGCGCGCGACTTGAGGCTGGTCGCCGCGGCGGCAAGCGCGCGCAACAACAGCGCATCGCGCGCCTTCTCCGGTTCACTGCCGAAACGCGGGTCGGGCCTTTCGAGGAGGTCGATCATCGTCAGCCCATAGACGAACGGCAACAAGGCGCTCGCGGCCTCCGGAACGATCAGAGGCCGGATCTCCTTCTGCAGCTCGACCGTCCACAATTCGTACAGGGCGGCGGCCTGGCTGCCGGCATCGATGTTGCCATTCCAGCCCAGCATCAGCGCCAATGCCTCGTTCGCGGGATCGCGCGGCTGCTTGGCGAGCAGTGCCACGAGCCGCGTGGCCCGCGCCGAATGAACATCCTGCTGCAGCGCCCAGCTGTCGGCCGGCGCATGCGGCATGAGCTGCGGCAGACGTTCGACGAGACGCCGATAGCGGTCGGGCGTAATCCACTCGAAGCTGATGCGGCGTTCGGCGACCGGCCAGGCGGGCGGGAACGGCATCTGGTTGGCGCTGGCGATCCAGCCGCGCTCCGGATTGAATTCGCCCGGCATGTCGTCGAGCGGGAGAATGCCTTTCCAGGAATAGTCTCCCGACGCCGGCACCGGCATGAGGCCGTCATAGCCGACGCGGACCGGAACGCGGCCCGCGGCCTGCCAGCCGATGTTGCCGTCGACATCGGCATACATATAGTTCGTGCCCCAGACCGCGTACCTGATCGCCTTCCGGAATTCCTCCCAATTGCGCGCCAGGACCTTGGGCACGTACTCGAGGCCGATCACCGCGCCTGGCTCCAGGGACTCGGAGCGCACCACGAGCGCCCGCCGCTTCTCGCGCGTCTCGGAGATCACCGGCCCCAGCGACGTGAAGGCGAGCTCGACCTTCGCCGGCTCCTGGTCGCGGACATCGATGGTTTCGACGGTGCGCTCGATCGGCTCGGGACCATGCGGTCCCTGCCAGGTCTTTCCGTCCTCGCTCAATTCGAGAACGTAGAGATCCTGCTGATCGATCTGAAAATCGGTTCGACCGAAGGCAATCCGGTCGGTGTGACCGAACTGCACGCCGGGCAGCCAGGCCGGTCCGGCGCCCACGAGATTGAAGCCTGGCGCC
>DATHNU010001139.1:0-4284 GCA_035485695.1 Reyranella sp.
GGTTCGGTCGCCACATAGGACTCCCCTGACGGGATGACGGTGTTGCCCTTGTTGTCCTTGAGCGGCCCTTTGAAGATCGCCAGGCTGCCGTTCAGGATCGCGAGCTTGGCCGCGTCGGCCTTCTCCTTGCCCGCGGCCGCCGCGGCCGGACCGTAGGCCGAGGTACGCACGTAGCCTTCCTTGAGGCCGCCGCGTACGAAGTTGCCGGGCACCTGGCCCGCCTTCATGGCATTGACCATGTCGACGTAGATTCGCTCCCAGTTCCACTCCGCGCCGGTGAGATAGCCCTTGGGCGCGAGCTTCGCCTGGTTGCAGTGGTAGCCGGACGAGTAGATGCCGGCGCGTTCGGCGGTCTCGATGACGACCTTGGGCGAATCGACGTGGCAGGTCACGACGTCGACGCCTTGCGCGATCATGGAGTTGGTCGCTTCGGCCTCCTTGACGGGCAACGACCAGTCGCCGGTGAAGATCACCTGCGTGGTCGCCTTCGGGTTCACCGATTGCGCGCCCAAGGTGAAGGCGTTGACGTTGCGCAGGACCTGCGGGATCGGCTTGGCGGCGACGAAGCCCAGCTTGCCGCCCTTGCTCGTCGCGCCGGCGACGATGCCGGCCAGGTACTGGGCCTCGTCGATGTAACCGAAATAGCTGCCGGTGTTCTTCGGATGCTTGCCGTCGGTCCACAGGCCGCCGCAGTGACGGAACTGAATGTTGGGGTACTTGGCCGCCATCTTCAGCATGTGCGGATCGAAGTAGCCGAACGACGTCGGGAAGACGAGCGTGGCGCCGTCCATGTTGATCATGCTCTCCATCGACTTCTCGACGGCGACCGTCTCGGGAACCTTCTCCTCCTCGACCACCTTCACGCCCGGCATCTTCTTCACGACCGCGGCGGCCTCGGCATGCGCCTGGTTGTAGCCGTAGTCGTCGCGCGGCCCGACATAGATGAAGCCCAGGACCAGCGGCTTCTGCGCGCGGGCCGTGCCGCCAAGACCGAGGGCGGCCGCTCCCGCGACGCTGCCGAGCAGGCCGCGACGGCCGATGGTGAACTTGTCGATCATGCTGTTGCCTCCGCGATGGTGCCGGCCTGAAGCGGCTTGGGAAGACGGCAGCAAGCGGTATGCCAGCAGGGTTTTGAGGGCCTGAAAGGATTGGTTTGTCTGGTTTTTACGCAGGTCGAGGCCCGTCCGGCGGCCACCTTGCGCCGGTGCGGACAGAGGCTTGATTGTATGCAATTTTGGCGGATTGCATTCTATTTGGGCATCGGAAGAACAATTATTGGCTTTGGCATCGATCTTGTATGCAATGGCCAACATGCGCTCCGACTATCCAACCCTCGCCGAAAAACTCGCCAGCGCCATCGCCGACGGCATCCTCGACGGCTCGCTGAAGCCCGGCATCCGGCTTGACGAGATCGGCCTGGCGCAGCAGCACGGCGTGTCGCGCACGCCGGTGCGCGAGGCGCTGCGGCAGCTCACGAGCAGCGGCCTGATCGACATGCGCCCGCGCAAGGGCGCGGTGGTCTCCAAGGCGACGCCCGAGCAGGTCGAGAATCTGTTCGTCGCGATGGCCGAGATGGAGGCGACCTGTGCGCGGCTCGCGGCCATGAGCATGACGCCGGTCGAACGTCGCCGGCTGCAGGCCCGTCACGAGGCGATGATGGCGCTCGCCAAGGCGGGCGACCCCGACGCCTATTCGAATGCCAACGTCGCCTTCCACTCGGCAATCTATGCCGGGGCGCACAATGCTCCCATCGCCGAATTCGCGCTGGGATTGCGTCGAAGGGTCGGGCCGTTCCGTCGCGCGCAGTTCCAGGTCGAAGGACGATTGGTGCGCTCCACCCAGGAGCACGACGCCGTGGTCCGGGCAATCCTGTCCGGCGATGCCGCGGGCGCGCACGCTGCGATGCTTCACCATGTCAGCCTGGTGGAGGACGCCTTCGAAGCCTTCGCCGCGACCAATGCGGCTTAGTCGTCGCCGCTAAACGTCATGGCTGGGGGCGCGCCACTCCAGGGTGGCGCGTCATTCTTGGCCTCAATGAAGAGATCGCGCCACTGGAGTGGCGCGCCCCCAGCTTCACTCCGCCGCCATCGAGCTCGGCACGCTGATGGCGTTTTCGGCATCGATCAGATAGTCGCGCGTCAGGGGCACGGCGTCCTGGCGGCGGGCGATCTGGATCTGGAAGACCATTTGATTCATGTAGCGGAAAGCCACTTCGCAGCCGGCGAGGTAGAAATCCCACATCCGGCAGAACCGGTCGTCGTAGCCCGCCATCTGCTTGATCTGTTCGCGGTTGGCGAGGAAGCGCTGCCGCCAGTGGCGCAGGGTCTCCGCGTAGTGCAGGCGCAGGATCTCGATGTCGGTCACCCATAGCCCGACCTTCTCGATGGCCGACAGGACTTCCGACATCGCCGGAGTATAGCCGCCGGGGAAAATGTACTTGCGCAGCCAGGTATTGGTGGCGCCGGGCGGCTCCATGCGGCCGATCGCGTGCAGCAGCATCACGCCGTCGTCGGCCAGCAGCTCCTTCACCTTGGTGAAGAACTCGATGTAGTGGGCGGCGCCGACATGCTCGAACATGCCGACCGAGACGATGCGGTCGTACTTGCCGGGTTCCTGGCGATAGTCGAGCAGCTTGAAGCGCACAGCGTCGGCGACGCCACCCTCGAGCGCGCGGCGGCTGGAAACGGCGTGCTGCTCCTTGGAGAGAGTCACGCCCGTCACGTCGACACCGAACTGCTGGCTGAGGAAGAGGGCCATGCCGCCCCAGCCCGAGCCGATGTCGAGCACGCGCTGCCCGGGCTTGAGCAACAGCTTGGCCGCGATGTGACGCTTCTTGTCGAGCTGGGCCTGCTCCAGCGGTTCTTCGCCGGTCTTGAAGTAAGCGCAGGAATATTGACGGTCGCGATCGAGGAAGAAGTCGTAAAGTTGGTCGTTAAGGTCGTAGTGGTGGGCGACGTTGCGCTGCGCCTTGCCGACCGGATTGTATTGCTCGATCACCCGAAGCCAGCGCTGCAGCGTATAGGACAGGCGCACCATCGGCGTCGCTTCCAGCGCCGCGATGTTCCTGCCCAGGAGATCGAGCAGGTCATAGATGTCGCCGCCATCCTCCACCGTCAGCGTGCCATCCATATAGGCTTCGCCCAGCGCCAGTCGGGGACGCAGAGCCACCCGCACGCCGGTCCACCAGGTATGAATGCGCAGGGTAACGGAAGGGCCGGGCCGGGCGCCTTCGATGCGATGCGGCGTTCCGACCTCATCGATGATGGTCAATTGGCCTTCGCCCAGCAGGCGGGCAAGAACCTGGGCTAACAGCATCGCCGTTCCACCAAGGTCATGAGCTGTCGGAAGAACCGAAGCACTTTCCTTAACTCCGCGGTGTTACCTGTCCGAAATGTTAAACCTAATGGCAATTTCAAGGCAAAGGGTCTGCGCGCGATTATCTCTCGTGGAACGCGCTAATTATCTTTTGCGATGCCAAAATTCGCACAGAACACGCGAAGTGTCCGGAATCAGGCGGAATCGGCGGATTCACATGGGCTGAGGGTGTCAGTACCGCGGTGCGATGATTCCAAAAGAAAACGCACGCCACCGCAGTGCGATGGCGTGCGTCGGAATCCCATTTTCCTCCCCAACGGACGTTGGGGAGGACGAAGGGCCTATTTCTTTTCGGACGCCTCTTCCTCGGTCGCGGCCGGGGCTTCGACGGCTTCGCCTTCGGCGGGTTTGGCTTCGAACAGCGCAGCAGCCTGTTCGGCGGCGCGCCGGGCGGCTTCCGCCGCCTCGAGCTGGGCGCGCTCGGTCTCGGCGACCAGCGTGCCGCCCTTGGCGAGGAACTCCGCCTCGTCGGGCGAGCGGGCGACCACCGCGGTGATGTCGACCGAGACCTCCGGGTGGAGGTTGATCTTGATCTTGTGGGCGCCCAGCGCCTTGATCGGCTTGTCGAGCTCGACCTGGCCGCGCTCGATCTTGACCCCCGCGGCCGCAGCCGCGTCGGCGATGTCGCGCGAGCTCACCGAACCGTAGAGCTGCAAGGCCTCGGAGGCCTGGCGGATGAGGGTGACCTTGAGGTCGCTCATCTTGGCGCCGACGGCTTCCGCTTCCTGGCGGCGCTCGAGGTTCTGGGCCTCCAGCGTCTTACGCTGAGATTCGAAGTAGGTGATGTTGTCCTTGGTGGCGCGCAACGCCTTCTTCTGCGGCAGCAGGAAGTTGCGGGCGTAGCCGGGCTTCACCTTCACGACGTCGCCCATCTGACCAAGCTTGGGCACGCGCTCCAGCAGGATGACG
>DATHNU010001140.1:0-2142 GCA_035485695.1 Reyranella sp.
ACCGCCTTCTACATCATGGAATATTGCGACGGCCGCGTGCTGTGGGATCCGCTGCTGCCGGAGGTCGCCAAGGAGGGTCGGCTGGCGATCTATCGCGCCAAGTTCGAGACCCTGGCCCGCCTGCATGCCGTCGACCACGCCGCCGTCGGCCTGGCGGATTTTGGTCGTCCCGGCAGCTACGTGGCGCGCCAGATCTCGCGCTGGGGCAAGCAGTACAAGGCGTCGGAGACCGAGAAGATCGACTCGATGGACCGGCTGCTCGACTGGCTGCCCGCCCATCTGCCGGCCAACGACGAGACGGTGCTGGTGCATGGCGACTACCGGCTCGACAACATGATCTTCCACGTGAGCGAGCCCCGGGTGCTGGGCATCATCGACTGGGAGATCTCCACGCTGGGCGACCCGCTGGCCGAGCTCTCCTATCTCTGCATGCTGTGGCGCACGCCGAAGGATTGGGGTGGCCTCGAGGGCCATGATCTTGCGGCCGTGGGTTTGCCCACAGAGCAGGAGATGGTCGCCTACTATTGCGAATTGTCGAAACGCGCCTTGCCCGACCCGGCGCTCTGGGAATTTTACATGGCCTACAATCTTTTCCGCGTGTCGTGCATCCGCCAGGGCGTCTATGCCCGCGCGCTCGACGGCACGGCCGCCAATGTCCGCGCCGCCGAATCGGGCAAGCTGGTGCGGCCCGCCGCCGAGCTCGCCTGGAAGATCGCGGGCGGCCTGGCGGGAGGTGCGCGATGACCGCCAAGCGCAAGCCGCCGGTACGGGCGGTGCTCCCTGCGCCGATCGTTGCCGAGCGCGAGCAGCGCCCGCCGGTCGAAGCGATCCGCGCGGCGGCCTTCGCCCAGTTCGCCGAGCGCGGCTATCCGGTGGTGACGGTGCGCGACATCATGAAGGCCTGCGGGCTGACACAGGGTGCGCTCTATAACCATTTCAAGTCGAAGGACGAGCTGCTGCACGACATCATCGCCTCGACCCAGGCCGAGCTCGAGCGGCTCTGCCAGCAGGCCGTCGCGGGAGCGGGCGACGATCCGCGCGCCAAGCTGGCGGCCTTCGTGCGCGTCTATGTCGTGCGTCACTGCCGGCTCCGGGTCGAGGCGCTGGTCGCCAATCGCGAGATCGGCTGGCTCGGCGCCGAACGGGTCGCCGACATTCGCCGCAGCCGCCGCGCCATCCGCGACATCGTGGTCGGCATCCTGGCCGAGGGCGTCGAACGCGGCCTGTTCGATCCGCCGCAGATCGACGGCCGCCGCGACCTCAAGGCGATGGCCATGGCATTGCTCGACCAGTGCACCCATGTCTCCATGTGGTACGGTCCCGGCGGCGACCTCGGCGAGGAGCAGATGGCCAGGCTCTACGCCGACATGGCGTTGCGCGCCGCGGGAGCCCGGCCGCAATAAGGGGGCCGCAGTAAGCAAGGGAGCAGACGGGCATGTTGGTACGCGTTCGGGCCCTCCTCGCCGCGGTTCTGTTCCTTGCCACCTCCTGCACGACCGACCCAGCCGATGGCGCCCCGCCGCCCGTTGTGCGGGCGCCGGACGAGGCGACCGTGCCCGTCGCCGGGCCCGTGCCGGCCGATCGCTGGCGGGCGGTGCTGATCGCCGGCGAGAACAACAGCCCGGCCTTCGACAACGGCGTCGGGGCCCTGCGCGACAAGCTCGCCGAACGCGGCGTGCGCAACATCAGGGCCTTGACCTCCGACCCGGTCGCCAGTCCGTCGCTGGAGGTCGCCACGGCGGCCAACGTGTCGAGTGCGCTGCGCAGCGGCGGCGGCGAGGCGTGCCTGATCTTCATCACCAGTCACGGCGACGAAAGCGGCGTGGTCTTGCACGCGGCCAAGGGCATGCTCCAGCCGTCCAACTTTGGCAGCGCCCTCGACGCAGGGTGTGGCAAGCGTCCCACCGTCGTGATCGTGTCGGCCTGCCACAGCGGCGTCTTTCTCACCCCCGCCATGCGCCAGCCCAACCGCGTTGTGCTCACCGCCGCCGCGTCGACGCGCGCGAGCTTCGGCTGCGGCGCCGGCGATCAGTACACCTACTATGACCAGTGCCTGCTGCAGCAGTTCGACGGCGCCGCAACCTGGCGCGAGCTGGCCGGGGCGACGCGTTCGTGCGTGGAGAGCCTCGAGCGCCGCATGGG
>DATHNU010001141.1:0-2682 GCA_035485695.1 Reyranella sp.
CACATCGACTTCGTGCCCACCATCGTCGCCATGACCGGCAAGGCCACCACCCCCGTGGCCGACACCATGGCCCTCATGAAGGGCAAGGACATCACCCCGCTGCTCCGCCAGCCGGTCAATCCGGAGTTCAGCCGGACGCGCGGCGGCGTGCTGTTCTGCTACAGTCAGCTCATGGTGCATGATCCCAAATTCACGAAGTTCTTCTACGAAACCGTGCACAACAAATCGATCGCCAAGACCGCGCAGCTGCAGACGATCGAGGCCTTCCCCATCGACTGGTCGCTGCGCGAGGCGATCCGCAGCATCACCAACGAGCGCTACCGGTTCACCCGCTATTTCTCCTTCCGCGGCTTCAACACGCCCACCACGCTCGACGCGCTGCGCGCCAATAACGACCTCGAACTGTACGATCTGCGCGCCGATCCGGACGAAGCCATGAATCTGGCCTATAATTTCGACGCCAACCGCGACCTGATCGCCTCGATGAACGCCAAGCTCAATGCTCTCATCGCCAGCGAAATCGGAGTCGATGACGGCAGCTTCCTTCCGCTCAAAGGCTGGATCGACTGGGACAAGGCCGGCCCGGCGAGCGTCAATCTCTGAAGCACTGGCTGAGGGCGCGCAGCCAGATGGCGACGGCTGTCGCACCACCGTCCTGTATGCCGATCGCCCGGTCGCCGAGGTAGCTCGCGCGGCCAAGGCGCGGTTTCATCGCCGCGGTCGCGGCAGCGCCGGCTTCGGCAGCGGCTGCCGCCGCCTGCAACGCAACAACAGGGCTCTCGCCGCGTCCCAGACCGGCCTCGAAGGCATCGACCGCGGGCAGCAAGGCGTCGAGCATGGTGCAATCGCCCGGCTTGGCACCGCCCAGTTCGGCGAGCGCGTCTATGCCAGCGCGAAAGCTCCTCGCCCAGTCGCTTGCCGCCGGAGTCGTGGGCAGGCTTCGCGCGGCGCGCAGTAGGGCCGTCGCATAGAACGGGCCGGAGCTGCCGCCGATCGCCCGGCGCAGCGCATCGCCGATCCGGGTGAGTGCGGTCGGCGGATCGGCCCACGCACCTTCCCCCAGGGCGCGAATGGCTTCGGCGCCCCGCGTCATGCTGAGGCCGAGATCGCCGTCGCCGGCCTTGTTGTCGAGATCGGTGAGCAGCGGCTCGGCTGCCGCCAGCGCCGAAGCAACCGCGAGCGCCGCAGACCGCAGGCGCTGGGCGTAGGGGCCGGCCGGCTTGTCGGGCAAAACCGGAGGCATCGTCGCCGGTACGATCTTGCGCGTCGCTGCGAGGTCGCTGGCCGCGCGCCAGGCCGAGGACTCGGCCGGCGCATCGAGAAGCGCAAGACGCGCGCGGTCGACTTTCAGGATCGACAACGAGCATCCCGGCATCTCGAGCGCGGTCAGGAAATCGCCTATCCAGGCGCGCTCGACCTGCAAACCGCGCTCCCGCAGCACGGCAAGGGCGTGGCGTGCGACGATGGCCAGTTCCATGCCCGTCGTGCCGCCAAGCCCGTTCACCAGCAGCGCCACGCTGCTGCCGCGTGCCAGTTCGAGATCGGCGAGGATCGATCCCAGCAGTCGCTCGACCACGGCATCGGCGGACAACAAGGCCGCCCGTTCGACGCCCTGCTCGCCATGGATGCCGAGACCGAGCTCGATCTCTGTCGCGCCAAGGTCGAAGCCGGGACGGCCAACGGCCGGGACCGTGCAGGCGCCCAGCGCCACGCCCATGGTGCCGAGATCGCCGGCGGCCGCGCGGGCGAGCGCTGCCACCTCGGCAAGACCTTGGCCTGCGGCCGCAGCCGCGCCCGCCACCTTGTGGATCAGCACCGTCCCCGCAATGCCGCGGCGGCGGTCGCGCGGCACGGTGTTGCGCAACGCCACGTCGTCGGCCACGACAACGAGCTCGACCGGAACGCCCTCGGCGCGTGCCAGCTCGGCAGCGAGGCCGAAATTCAGCCGGTCGCCAGTATAGTTCTTGACCACCAGCGCCGTGCCGGCCGGGCCGGCGGCGGCGCGGATGCCGGCCAGCACGGCGTCAACGCTGGGTGAAGTAAAGACATCGCCCGCGATGGCCGCCGCCAGCAGCCCAGGCCCGACATAGCCGGCGTGGGCGGGTTCATGCCCCGAACCGCCACCCGAGATCACCGCCACGGCGCGCTTTTCCGGCGGGGGCAAATCAGCCCGCACGACGACGTCGAAATCGGCGAGCAGCGCCAGCCCGGGATGGAGGTCGCAAACGCCCTCCAGCATATCGCGCACGACATGGCGCGGATCGTTGACCAGTTTCTTCACACGCACTCCACTGTCCGCGCCCGTGTGCGACGGGTGTCCGCCCTCACGAACCTTCGGCGTGCATGATCTCGCCGAACAGCTCCCATGTCTGGCCCTTGAAGCGCTGAAGCTGCACGGCCTGGATCGGATAGTAGTCGGTCGGGCTGGTCGACACCGTGATGCCCGGCAGGATCATGGGCACGCGGAACTTCTGGAACGACGCGGCTTGCCGCATGACGTTGGCGCGCGTCAGCTCGTCGCCGCAGCGACGCAGCGTTTCGGCCATCAGGAACGACACGGTGTAGCCGTTGACGTTGCCGAGATCGGCCAGGTGCGCCGTCGGATGGTACTTGCCCATCCACGCCTTGAACGCCTTCATGTCCTCATGCTCGGCCCAGGTGGGATCGGTCGGGTCCATGGCG
>DATHNU010001142.1:0-4402 GCA_035485695.1 Reyranella sp.
TGGCGGTGTTCCTCTTCACAAATCGTTTTCGGGTTCTCATGCCTCAGTGATCGGCCCAGCCGTTCGGCTGGACGCGGCCCTTGACGCGAATGTTGCGCCGCGTCGTCGACACGATGCAGTAGGCCTTCCTGCCTTCGCCCGGGAACGCGCGCGCTACATCGAATACAACTCGCTACATCAAATACAACATTGCCCGTCGATTATCGTGAGCGCCGCAGTAAAGTCGCGGTGGAGCAAATTCATGGCTCCGCGTTGATTGTGAAGGGCCGCGTAACCCCAGAGCGCGCGGCCATCGAGAAACAGGCAACGAACGCCGCAATTTTTAGGAGTCATGCAAATGCTGTCCATTTTCCGCCGCCTGATGAAGAACGAGCATGGCGCGACCGCCATCGAATATACGCTGATCGCTTCCCTGATCGCCGTCGCGGCGATCACCGCGTTCACGACCGTCGGTCACAAGGTGTCGAACGTGATGAGCAATGTCGCCGGCGCGATGAACTGATCGAGCCCGTCTCGGTCTGCCCTGGGCGGCCCGGCAAGGGGCCGCCCATTTGCTTTGCGCGGCGCGGCGACATTGCAGAGGCCCGCCAACCGGTTTCACCGAACAGTGGAACACCGGAATGTGACGAGGTTCGGCCTGCAAGGACTGGTCGCGTTCGCGCATAGTCCCCGCACCGCTCGACGAGAGCGCTCAAACGGGGGCGTAAATCCATGATCAAGTTCATTGCCGCGGCCGTCGTGGCTGCCATGCTTCTGTCGCCGCCTGGCGCCGGCGCTCAAACGCCGGTCCCGTCGCCGGGTTCGCTGCCGCCCTACGGGCCCGGTATCGGTCTCGAGGTCGCCAAGAAGATGCTCGCGGCCGCCGAAGCGGAGGCCAAGAAGAATGGCTGGCAGGAAGCGATTGTCGTCGTCGACAGCGGCGGCCGGCTGGTTGCTTTCTGGCGCATGGACAACACGCAGCTTGCCAGCATCGATATCGCCATCGGCAAGGCGGTCACGGCCAATAATGTAAAGCGGCCGACCAAGGCCCTGCAGGACTCGGTGGCTCCCGGGAGCTCGACCCCGCGCATGCAGGGGCTGCCCGGCATAGTGCCGGTGGATGGCGGCCTGCCGATCGTGATCGACGGCAAGGTCGTGGGCGCGATCGGCGCGGCGGGGGCGGCCGCCAATCAGGACGCCGAGGTCGCCGCCGCGGGCCTCGCTGCCGCCACCGCGAAGTAGCCGCGGCCTGGCCGGTCTTCAGCCGGTTCATCCGGGCGATCGACAAGCCGGCCGACGGCGCGTGGCGCGACGACAGGTTGGCGTAACGATAAAGCGCTTGAGAAGGCCGCCCACGAGCAAGACCATTTCACGGCGCATTGAAGCACGCGCCCGCGCGACGTTCCGAACGCTCGCCGGAAACAACCCGGAAGGAACAAGCTATGAGGATTCTTGGAACTTGCCTGATCGCGGGTATGGCCCTTGTCCCGTTCACTGCGTTCGGCCAATCGGCTGACGCAAAATATTGCCAATCGCTCGCCGACCTCTATCGAACCACCAACAGGCAAAACATGGATGCCAAAGTGCCGGAGGCCATCAGCCAGTGCAACAAGGGCAATACGGCCGCCGGCATTCCGGTGTTGGAACAAGCCCTGACGGATGCCAAGGTCGCGTTGCCGCCGCGCAATTGACACCGCTCGTAGCGGGCCGGTCGCCGATTTATCGTCGCGGCGGATTCCGGTTCGTATGCTTCGACGGATGGTCGCCAAACAGCAACGGGATGCGTCAGGCGTCGGCGATGCGGCGGCCAGTCTGCGAATCGAACAGATGGAGATGGCCGGGCTCGACCTTGAAGTGGCGCTTCTCGCCGGGCTTGGCGAGGACGTGCCCGCCCTGGCGCACCGTCACCAGCTCGCGCGCCTCGCCGAAACGGCCGTGCAGCAACGTATCGGCGCCCAGGGGCTCGGCCAGCTCGACGTCGAATTGCAATGAGCCGTCACCTACCGGCAGCAGATGCTCGGGCCGGATGCCGAGCGCCACCGCGGTGCCGGCCGGCGCCGAGCTCGGCCGTGCCAGCGGCAGGCTGATGCCCGGCGTGCCGGTACCCGCGAGATCGACCGACTGGCCGCCCTGCCCGACCTTGGCCGCCAAAAAGTTCATCGCCGGCGAGCCGATGAAGCCCGCGACGAACACCGAGGCCGGCCGGTCGTAGACGTCCATCGGCGTGCCGATCTGGTCGGCGACGCCGGCATTCATGACGATCAGCCGATCGGCCATGGTCATCGCCTCGATCTGGTCGTGGGTGACGTAGATCGAGGTGACGGCGAGTTCGCGCTGCAGGCGCTTGATCTCGAGCCGCATCTGTACGCGGAGCTTGGCATCGAGGTTGCTGAGCGGCTCGTCGAACAGGAAGACTGCCGGCTCGCGCACGATGGCGCGCCCCATGGCGACCCGCTGGCGCTGGCCGCCCGAGAGTTGGCGCGGCTTGCGCTCGAGGAAGGTTGCGAGCTCGAGCGTCTTGGCGGCCTTGCGCACCCGGCGGTCGATCTCGTCCTTGGCCATGCCGCGGATCTTCAGCCCATAGGCCATGTTGTCGTAGACGCTCATGTGCGGATAGAGCGCGTAGTTCTGGAACACCATGGCGATGTCGCGGTCCTTGGGCTCGAGCTCGTTGACCACCCGGTCGCCGATCGCCACCTCGCCGCCGGTGATGCGCTCCAGCCCGGCCACCATGCGCAGCAGGGTGGACTTGCCGCAGCCCGAGGGGCCGACGATGACGATGAACTCGCCGTCGGCGATCTCCATGTCGATGCCGTGGATGATCTCGAGCTTGTTGTCGTAGCTCTTCTTGACGCCGCGCAGGTGGACTTGCGCCATGGCTACTTCTCCGTCTCGACAAGGCCGCGCACGAACAGGCGCTGCATGAACACCACGACCAGCACCGGCGGCAGCATGGCCAGCATCGCCATGGCCATCAGCAGGTTCCAGCTCGGCACCGCGTCGACCACGTTGGCCTGGCGCGAGACCGTCATGACTACGGTGTAGAAATTCTCCTTGGTCGTGATCAGCAACGGCCAGAGATACTGGTTCCAGCCGTAGATAAACTGGATCACGAACAAGGCCGCGATCGTGGTGCGGCTCATCGGCAGCAGGATGTCCCAGAAGAAACGCATGGGCGACGCGCCGTCGACCCGCGCCGCCTCGGTGAGCTCGTCGGGAACGCCCAGGAAGAACTGCCGGAACAGGAAGGTGGCGGTGGCCGAGGCGATCACCGGGATGATCAGGCCCGAATAGGAATCGAGCATGCCGAGACTGGCGACGACGCCATAGGTCGGAACGATGCGCACCTCGACCGGCAGCATCAGGGTCACGAAGATCGCCCAGAAGAACGTCATGCGCAGTGGAAAGCGGAAATAGACGATGGCGAAGGCGGAGATGATGGAGATCGCGATCTTTCCCAACGCCACACCCAGCGCCATGATCATGCTGTTCATCATCGTGTGCCAGATCGGCGTCTCGGTATAGCCCCGGCCGAAACCCACGGTCAGGATCTGCCTGTAATTGTCGATCAGATGCGGGCCAGGCAGAAGAGGCACGGGCGACCGCAGCATGGTCGCCTGGTCGTGGGTCGAGGCGACAAATGTCATCCAGATCGGGAAGGCGATGATGATCACGCCCAGCAGAACGATGGCGTGGCTGAACCAGGTCAGGAAAGGCCGGTTCTCGACCATCAATAATGGACCCTGCGCTCGATGAAACGGAACTGCACGAAGGTGAGCACGATGACCACGATCATCAGGATCACCGACTGCGCCGAGGAGCCGCCGAGATCCTGGCCGCGGAAGCCGTCATTGTAGACCTTGTAGACCAGGATGTTGGTGGCCTGGCCCGCTCCGCCCCGGGTGAGCGCATCGATCACACCGAAGGTGCCGAAGAAAGCGTAGAGGATATTGATCACCAGCAGGAAGAAGCCGGTCGGCGAGAGCAGCGGGAACATGATGTCCCAGAAGCGCCGGAGCGGCCCCGCGCCGTCGATGGCAGCGGCCTCGATCAGCGACCGGGGGATCGACTGCAGACCAGCCAGGAAGAACAGGAAATTGTAGCTGAGCTGGTTCCACACCGCGGCCATCACCACCAGCAGCAGCGCCTGGTTGCCGTTGCTCACGTAGTTGAACTCAATGCCGAGGCCCTGCAGCATCCAGGAGACGACGCCGACCGAAGGATTGAACAGGAAGCCCCACAGCACGCCCGCCACCGCCGGCGCAACGGCATAGGGCCAGATCAGGAAGGTCTTGTAGACGGTGGCGCCGCGGATGACGCGGTCGGCCATCACCGCCAGCAGCAACGACAGCGCAAGGCCGATCGAGGCGACGAGCGCGCTGAACACCACGGTCACCCGTACCGAGGCGTAGTAGGCCGGATC
>DATHNU010001143.1:0-9356 GCA_035485695.1 Reyranella sp.
TCGAACATCTCGGGCGCGCCGTCATGTGGATCGCCGTACTCTTCACGGTGATCTTCCTGATGACGCCGCTCGTCGTCACCGTCGCGGTCTCGTTCGGTTCGTCGAGCGTCTTCTCCCTGCCGCCACCCGACTGGTCGCTGCGCTGGTACGACAGCCTCGCCGGCACGCGCGGGCTCTGGCCCGCGCTGCTGACATCGGTCGAGGTCGCGGCTTTCTCGACCATCGTCGCCCTGGCGCTCGGCACGCTTTGCGCCATCGCCCTGGTGCGCGGCCGCTTTCCCGGCCGCGAGGCCATCGCCACCTTCCTGGTTTCGCCCCTGATGCTGCCGGGCCTAGTGATCGGCATCGCCATGCTGCAGGGCTTCAAGGCGGCGGGCCTGCGCGAGGCTTACTCGAGCCTGCTGATTGCGCACGTGATCATCACCCTGCCCTATGTGGTGCGGACCGTGCTGGGCGCGCTATCCCTGTTCGACTTCTCGCTGATCGATGCCGCCCGCACCTTGGGTTGCTCGTATCCGAAGGCGATCCCGCGCGTGCTGGTGCCGGGATTGGGACCGGCGTTCCTGACCTCGGGCATGTTCGCGTTCCTGGCCTCGATGGACAATTACCCGATCTCGATCTTCTTCACCGATGCCTGGACCAAGACGCTGCCGATCCAGATGCTGCAGTATGTCGAGGAGAATCCGGACCCCACCATCGCCGCGATCTCGTCCGGCCTCGTCCTGTTGGTCGTCCTGACCCTCCTCGTGGGCGGCCGGCTGGTCGGCCTGCGCAAGCTAGCGGACTTTTAGATCATGAATGACGAGCCGAAGTCCTGCGACCTCCTGGTCACCGGCGATCTCCTCCTGACGCTCGATGCCACGGATCGCACTTTTAGCCGCGGTGCGATCGCGATTTCCGACCGTACGATCGTCGACATCGGTCCCGCCGACGAGCTCGGCCGCTGCTGGACGCCCGCCGCGACCGTCGACGGCAAGGGCCGCATCGTGATGCCGGGCCTGGTCAACGTGCACAATCACACGCCGCTCATGATCACCCGCGGCATGATCGAGGATATCGGCTTCGCGCCGATGTACACGCCCGGCATCCCGCAGGGCCATTGGCTCACCGAGGAGGACGCCTACGCCCTGTCGAGCCTCGGCATGTACGAGCTTTTGCGCGCCGGCTGCACCACGGTGGTCGACTTCTATCGCTACCCCTCGGCCTGCGCCCGCGCCGCTGCCGAACTCGGCCTGCGCGCCGTCATCGCCGGCCGGGTGCACGACGCCGAGCCCGGCGCGCTCGCCACCGGGCGCTACGACCATAGCCGCGCCATCGGCGAGGCGAGCCTCGCCGAGAATGCCGAGTTGATCGCCCGCTGGAACGGCCACGACCAGGGCCGCATCCGTTGCGACTGGGCGCCGCATGCCCCCGACACCTGCTCCGACGACCTGTTGCGCGAGGTCAAGAAGCTGGCCGACGCGCATGGCGGCAACGTCCACACCCACCTCTCGCAGCTCCCGCTCGAGGTCGAGGCGGTGAAGGCACGCACCGGCCTCACGCCGCCGCAGCTCATGGACAAACTTGGCTTGCTGAACGAACGGCTGATCGCGGCGCATTGCATCCACATGGATCGTCCCGACATCGAACTCTGTGGCAAGTCAAAGATGACGGTGGCGCATGCGCCGATCGGCAATGCCAAGGGCGGCCGCATCGCTCCGATCATGGAACTGCGGGAGGCCGGCGCGCGCATCGCGCTCTGCACCGACACCTTCTCGGGCGACCTGATCGAGGCCATGCGCTGGGCGATCTCCATGCAGCGCATCAACCGCCAGGGCAACGTGCTCGACGCCCGCACCGTGCTCGACTGGGGCACGCGCGAGGGCGCCGCAGCGATCGGCATGGGCGACAGAGTGGGCTCGCTGGAAGTCGGCAAGCGCGCCGACATCGTGCTGCTCGACAATCGCTCGCCGTCCCTGGCGCCGCTGGTCGACGGCTACGGCGTGCTGGTGCACAGTGCGTCCGGGCACGACGTCGATACCGTGATCGTCGACGGCCGCGTGGTGCTGTCGGGCGGCCGCCTCACGCTGGCCGACGGCGACGCCATCGTGGCGCGCGCCCAGCAGGTGGCCGGAACGCTATGGACGCGGGCGGGTCGCAACCCGCTCCAGTAGGAAGCCGATGAAGATCCTGGTTGCCAATCCCAATACGTCAACGGGCGTCACCGACCGGTTGGTCGCCGCGGGCAAGCTTGTCGCCAGCCCGGGCACGGAACTGCTACCGATGACGGCGCCGCACGGCGTGCCCTACATCGCCACGCGCGCCGAAGCCGCCGTTGGCGCGGTCGCAGCGCTCGAAATGCTGGCCGAGCGCCGGTCCGAGATCGACGCCGCCATCGTCGCCGCCTTCGGCGATCCCGGCCTGGGCGGCGCGCGCGAACTGTTCGACTTTCCCGTCGTCGGCATGGCCGAGGCGGCGATGCTCAGCGCCTGCATGCTGGGCCGCTCCTTCGCCATCGTGAGCTTCGCCAAGGCACTCGAGCCGTGGTTCGCCGAGATCGTGGCCTGGCATGGCCTGTCGGGCCGCTGCGCCGCGATCCGCATGCTCGACGAGGGCTTCCACTCGATCGACGACGTCCAGGACGAGAAAGAGGCCGTGCTGATCGAACTGGCGCTACGCACGGTGACGGACGACGGCGCCGATGTCGTCATCCTGGCCGGCGCGCCGCTCGCCGGCCTCGCCACCAGGATCAGGGACCGCGTGCCGGTGCCGCTGGTCGACGGCATCCAGGCCGCTGTCGTGATGGCCGAGGGGCTGGTGCGCATGAAGCCGCGCAAAGCCACTGCCGGCACCTACCGCCGGCCGGCCGCCAAGGACTCCAAGGGTCTTGCCACTGCCCTCGCCAATGTGATCGGTCACCGGGATTCGTGACGTGACTCGTGACCTTTCGGGTTACGGCCGCACGCCGCCCGATCCGAAATGGCCGGGCGGCGCGCGGGTCGCCGTGTCCTTCGTCATCAATTTCGAGGAAGGCGCGGAGATGTCCCTGTCCTCGGGCGATCCGCTGAACGAGAAGGTCTACGAAGTCACCGACGAGGTGACGGGCGTTCCCGACCGCTGCATGGAATCGCACTTCGAATACGGCACCAAGGCCGCCTGGTGGCGGATCGCCGATGCGCTGGAGCGGCTCGGCGTTTCCGCCACGGTGAGCAGCTGCGGCCAGGCGGCCGAGCTTTCGCCCTGGCTGATCCAGGACGCGGTGAAGCGCGGCCATGAAATCTCCTGCCACGGCTGGCGGTGGGAGAGGCACGCCCACATGGAGGAAGCGGCGGAGCGCCAGGCGATCGCTCGGACGGTGAAAGTGCTGACCGAGATCGCAGGTGCGCGGCCCGTCGGCTGGCACACCCGCTCCACGCCGTCGCCCAACACGCGCCGCCTGCTCGTGGAGGAAGGCGGCTTCCTCTACGACAGCGACGACTATTCCGACGACCTGCCGTTCTTCGTCGAGGTTTTAGGCAAGCGGCACCTGGTGCTGCCCTACAGCTTCGACACCAACGACATGCATTATCACCAGGGTTTCCACCGCTTCGTGACGGCGCGCGACTTCGCCGAGTACACGACCGACGCTTTCGACACGCTGTGGGCCGAGGGCGAGCGGTATCCCAAGATGATGTCGATCGGCCTTCACCTGCGCATGATCGGCCGGCCCGGCCGCATCGCCGCCCTCGACCGCATCGTGACGCATATGAACACGAAGGGCGGCGCCTGGTTCGCAACGCGCCGGCAGATCGCCGAGCATTGGCTGAGCCGGTTTCCGGTTTGTTTCACGTCGTCCTGAGCGCAGCGAAGGACCTCATCGCCGCTTGCCGCCGGCATGAGATCCTTCGCTGCGCTCAGGATGACTGAGGGCGCGGCCGCACGATCTTGATCGTCGAGGTCGCGTGCACGATCAAGCGACCCTTTTCGTCCTTGAGGTCGCCGTCCAGAAAGCCGACCGAGCCGCCCCAGCGCATCACCCGGCCTTCGGCATAGACGATGCCGGGGCCCATCGCTTCGAAGAAGCTGATCTTGAGCTCGAGCGTGGGAACGGCGACGGCAAGCTTTCCCTTGACGATGGCGGCGTTGGCCATCGCCGTGTCGACCATGCCGGTGAGAAAACCGCCCTGGCAGATCGTGCCCTGCGAATGGCAGAAGGCAGGCACGACCTCGAAGCGAAAGCGCGCATAGCCGCGCGCCGAATCGATGTCGAGCAGCTCGCCATTCAGGGTTCGCACCGCCTCGACCGGTTGTGCACGCAGCGCGGCCAGGATCTCCGAATCGTGTGAAAGATTCTTGGGAAAATGCTGGAAGTCGGGATGGACTGAATTCATCTGATCCTTGCTCGGGCGGCGCGGACTATAACGGCTGCGCGCTGCCATGCACCTTCTCGAGCAATTCGATCAGGGTCCGCGTTTCGGCCGACGAAAGGCCCGACGCAATGCGTTTCTCGTGCGCCTTCACCAGGCGCGCGAAGCGGCCCAGCGCCTTTTCGCCCGCTTGCGTCAACGCAAGCGCATGGGTGCGGCCGTCGGTCGGGGAACGATGGCGCATCAGCAGGCCGCGCGCCTGCAGGCGGTCGAGGATCGGCACCAGGGTCGAGCGGTCGATGCCGAGCGCGCGCGCCAGCGCCATCTGGCTCAGTCCCGCATTGCGGTCGACCAGCACCAGCAGGCCGAACTCGCCCGGCGTCAGCGCCTCGCCGGCTTTCGAAAAGGTCGCGGCGAAGTCTCCGAACACCGCAGACTGGGTACGGCGGAGCATGTAGCCCAGCAGCGACGGCAACAGGCCCCGATCCAAGGCAGCAGCTGGTTTAGCGGGTGGACGGCCCATGATGGGAGTGGTAAACGGAGATTGTTTGGGGATCAAACAAATTCTCGCGCATCGCAAATGACCTTTAAAGTCCGCATCGCCCAGGCCGACCGCACCATCGACGTTCCGACCGGCGCCACCATCCTGGCGACGGCGCTCGATGCCGGCATCGCCTACCCGTTCGGCTGCCAGTCGGGCAATTGCGGCGCCTGCAAGTCGCACCTCGTGAAGGGCGAGGTGACGATGGAAGGCTATTCCGAATTCGCCCTGTCCGACGAGGAGAAAGAGCGCGGCCTCATCCTCGCCTGCCGCGCCGTGCCGTGGGAAGACAGCGAGGTCGCCTGGCTGGACGAAGACGACCTGATCGTCCATCCGCGCCGCCTGCTCGACTGCAAAGTCGTCGGGCTCGACGATGCCACGCACGACATCAAGCGCATTCGCCTGGAGATCGTCACGGGCGGGCCGTTCGACTTCTCGGCCGGCCAGTTCGCCTCCGTCACCTTCGAAGACTGCCCGCCGCGCGACTACTCCATGGCCAACGTGCCGGGCGATCCGGTGCTGGAGTTCCACGTGCGGCAAACCTCGGGCGGCGCCACCAGCATGCATGTGGCGACGAAACTCAAGGTCGGCGATCCCGTCCGGGTCGAGGGCCCGTTCGGCCCGTCCTATCTGCGCGAAGGCCATCGCGGCCCCATCATCGCCATCGCCGGCGGTTCGGGCATGGCGCCCATAAAGTCGGTCGTCGAGCGAGCGCTGCAGAAGGCGCTGCCGAACCACATCTACTTCTATTTCGGCGTCCGCACGGCACGCGACCTCTATCTGCACGACCACTTCGCGGCGCTGGCCAAAACGCACGACAACCTGCATTTCATCCCGGTGCTGAGCGAGGGCGACGACCCGAACCTGCGCCATGGGCTGGTGCACGAAGCCGTGGCCGCCGACTTCGACGAGTTCGACGGCTGCAAGGCCTACCTCGCCGGCCCGCCGGTCATGGTCGAAGCGGCCACCAAGCTGTTCGAGCAGCGCGGCATGCGGCGCGTCGATATCCATGCCGACGCGTTCTACACGGCAGCCGAGATGGCCAATGCCGGAAAGAAAACAGGAGCAGAACTATGACAGGACTCTTGGAAGGACGTGCCGCAATCGTCACTGGCGCCGGCCGCGGCATCGGCCGCGCCATCGCCGAAGCGCTGGTCGCCGAGGGCGCGAACGTGATCGTGGCCGACAACGGGGCCTCGATTGGCGGTGACGGCGGCGATCCGGAAGTCGCGCGCGAGACCGCCAAGGCGCTGGGCAAGACGGCGATTGCCTTCGGCGAGAGCGTGGCCTCGCCCAGCGTCGCCATGCATCTGGTCGAATTGGCCGTCAAGCAGTTCGGCGGCATCGACATCGTGGTGAACAACGCGGCGATCCTGCGCGACGCCTTCGTGTTCCGCGCCGATCCGCGCGACTGGGACGCGGTGATCCGCAACAACCTCTCGGCGCCCTTCTATTTGATCAACGCCGCGTCAGCCGTGATGCGCGATCAGGGCAAGTCGGGCCGGGGCGGCCCAAGCAGCGACAAGGGTGGTGGCTACGACTGGGGCCGTATCATCAACATCGTCTCCTCCGCCGGCCTTTACGGGAACTTGGGCCAGGCGGCCTATGCCAGCGCCAAGGCCGGCCTGTTCGGGCTGACGCGCGTCACGGCGATGGATCTGGCGCGCGCACAGATCACGGCCAATGCCGTGGCGCCCTTCGCGCGCACCCGGGTCACCGACATCATCCAGCCCGCCAACGACGCGCAGAAGACCTATAAGGAGCGCGCGCTCAAGATCGGCGCACACCACGTCGCCAACCTGGTGACGGCGCTGTGCTCGCCGGCCGGCAAGGGTATCACCGGGCAGTTGCTGGGCGTGCGCGGCCGCGAAGTGTTCCTGTTCGGCCAGCCGCGGCCCATCGCTCGCCTCGAGGCGGGCGCGCCGGCCACGCTGGCGCAGGATCTCAGCGCCAAGCTCTCGGACAAATTCACCGACCTCACCACCGATCTCGAAGCCTTCAATACCGAACCTCTCGTTTGAGGAGCCCCCATGAGCGACCCCATCGTCGTCAAGACCGTCGAGGAACTGAAGAGCGCGCCCGAGGAGTATCGCGAGGCCATCGCCAAGCTGGTGATCAGCCATGCCATCAACGAGCTCTATGGCGCGCAGGTGTTCGACGAGCCGGCCATCGCCTATGCGCCGACGCCCTACGCCAAGTGGCTGACCTGCCGAGTGGCCATGGAAGAGTACGGCCATCACGTGCGCTTCAAGCAGCTCGGCCTGCAGATGGGCATTCCCGAGGAGCGTATGATGCCGGGCGCCGGCAAGCGGCCGCTGTCGATCTTCGAGTTCCCGCTGAAAACCTGGCAGGAATTCGTCGCCATCAAGCTTTTGGCCGACCTCGCCGAGATCCTCCAGGTCGAGGATCTGCTGCATTGCACCTTTCATCCGCTGCGAAACCTGGCGCGCGCCACCATGCCGGAAGAGCGCTTCCACGCACAGTTCGGCGAGGATTTCACCGCCGAGCTGATCAAGACGGCTGAAGGCAAGGCCACCCTGCAGGCGGCGATCGACGAATACTTCCCCTACCTGCCCTCCTTCTTCGGCGGATCGAAGTCGAGGAACAACGAGATCTTCCGCAAGTGGAACATCAAGCAGCGCACCAACGACGAGATGCGCCAGGATTTCATGAAGCGCGCCACCGAGGTCACGACCAAGTACGGCCTCACTTTGCCGGAGGTGCGGCAGGCGGCGTGAGCCAGATCGTCGTCCTGCCGCGCGTCGTGCTCGACCAGGTGAAGACCGAGCTGCGCGCGGCGGCTTGGTTCGCCGCCCTGGGCGAGCCGTTGACCGACGGCGATCGCGCTGACGCCGATGCCTATGCCAGGGCCTTGGGATTGGGCGCGCTCCTTCTGGGACAGGCGCGTGACTGGCCGGAAGCCGAACGGGTCTTGAAGGCACCCGACTGGTCGCCGGCCTGGTGGGATCGGGAAGAGGCGCAGCGTCGACGGCTGCTGGCCGAGGCCGAAGCGCGCTATCCCGAGCGGGCGCTGTGGACGACGCTCACCGAGCTCACCACCGAGTTGGGCGATACCGTGCACGGCAAGGCAGGCATCGCCGCGGCGCGCATGGGCGGTGCCGCGAAAGCCTCGATCCATGTCGCCGCCGGCGCCGCCGCGCAGGCGGCGTATCAAGTGGCGTTGGCGCGACTGACCTCGGATGACGCTTCGCCCTTCGAAAGCAAGTTTCGTCTGTTCGCCGCGGGACGCTGGCCGCTGGGCGTTGTGGGCTCTACGCTGATCCTCTTCTGAGAGGGGCTTCCATTCCCATGACTTCCTATGCAGCGCCGGCGCGCACGATCGGCCGGCTGAAGCGGCCGTTCGGCAACCTCTACTACGAAGTGTCGGGCAGCGGACCCGCCCTGTTGTTCGCCCATGGATTGGGCGGCAATCACCTCAGCTGGTGGCAGCAGGTCGCGCATTTCGCGCCACGCTACACCTGCGTGACCTTCGCCCATCGCGGCTTCGCGCCGTCGGATGCGGTGCCGGGCGGCCCCGATGCCGCCGACTATGCGGGCGACCTCGCCGCGCTGATCGATCATCTGAAATTTTCCGACGTGCGCCTGGTTGGCCAATCGATGGGCGGCTGGACGGTGCTGGAATATGCGATCGCCAACCCGGCAAGGGTGCAGGCTCTTGTGCTGAGCTCAACCTCCGGCACGCTCGACCGTCGCAGCTGCGATCCGTCGGGTGGCGGCACGTACGATGCCTGGCTGAAGGATGCGGAAGCCAGCATCAGGGACGGCGCAGCCAAGGGCATCCACCCGGCCATGGGGGCACCGGCGGCGGAGCGCTCGCCTGCCCTGCACCTTCTCTATCGCAGTATCGACGACATGGCGGGCATTCCGGACAAGGAGAAGGTACGCGCCGGCCTGCGTCGCGCCGCCACGCGCACGCTCCCCGCACTCAAGGATTTCAAGGTGCCGACGTTGTTGATCGCCGGTGGTGAGGACGTGGTCTTCCCGCCCTTCCTGGCAAGCGCGATCGCGACAACCCTGCCTTGCGGTGAGGCGCAACTGATTCCCGCGGCCGGCCACTCGCCATATTTCGAGCAGGCCGCTACGTTCAACGGGTTGGTCGAGGCGTTTCTGGCGCGCCAGCGCTAAGGAGGAGGAGCGTTGCTTCAGCTGGGTCGTTTTGCGCGCGTGCGCCTGGGGCATCTCCCGACGCCGCTACGAGCCCGCGTTCGCCGCCTGAAGGAGGAGACCCGTGTCTAAGGACAATCCGCGGATCGCCGTGCTCGGCTTCGCCATCGAGTGCAACCGGTTCTCGCCGGTCACCACCGCGGCGGACTTTCAACAGGACGTCGACATTCGCGGCAACCAGATTGTAAGCGAAGCGCGGTCGGGCGCCTCGATCACCATGCCCGACCTGCCGGGCTTCTTCACCGAGATGGATCGCACCGGGCAATGGACGCCGGTGCCGTTGCGCGTGGCGCTGGCCCAGCCCG